>NZ_JBSJZH010000005.1:0-131454 GCF_054798215.1 Microbacterium sp. GXF6406
GCGTCCACGTCAGCGTCTACATCTGCATCGACGTCAGCGTCCACGTCAGCGTCCACATCTGCGTCCACGTCAGCGTCCACATCAGCATCCACATCAGCGTCCACATCAGCGTCCACGTCAGCGTCCACATCAGCATCCACGTCTGCGTCCACATCTGCATCGACGTCAGCGTCTACATCTGCATCGACGTCAGCGTCCACGTCAGCGTCCACATCTGCGTCCACATCAGCGTCCACATCTGCATCCACATCAGCGTCCACATCTGCATCCACGTCAGCGTCCACATCAGCGTCCACATCTGCGTCCACGTCAGCGTCTACATCTGCATCGACGTCAGCGTCCACGTCAGCGTCCACATCAGCGTCCACATCTGCGTCCACGTCAGCGTCCACGTCAGCGTCCACATCAGCGTCCACATCAGCGTCCACATCAGCGTCCACATCAGCGTCCACATCAGCGTCCACGTCAGCGTCCACGTCAGCGTCCACATCTGCATCGACGTCAGCGTCCACATCTGCGTCCACATCTGCGTCCACATCTGCGTCCGCGTCCGCGTCCGGATCGGTCACAGGCTCGACGATGACGCTCACGTTGACCGTGGCCGTCGTCGGATCTTCGCCCTCAACGGTCTGGGTCGCGGTGATAGTGTGGTCGCCGACAGGAACAGCCGGGAACGTGACCGTCCAGTTGCCGTCCTCATCGACCGTGGCGGTCTGCGCACCGTCGACGCCCGGGATCGTGACCTCAACGGTCGCACCCGGCTCGCCGGTTCCGGTGACGGTGATGCTCTCGGTGCCATCTTCGGTTTCGACCGGGAAGTCCTGGTCAACGTTCGGCGAAGTAATTTCGATGTCCGCCGCAACAAGCTCCGAAGACTTCACCGTTGCCGACGCGAGATCAACCTTCACTGCATCGATAGATGGCAACAGGCTCAGGCTAAGTGCGCGAACCGTGAAGCTCCCCGCACCGAGGTCGCCCGATTCGCCGGCTTCGGTCGGCTGCTCATTGATCGTAATATCGACGATCTCATCGAGCACGCCTTCAAGCACAGGAGTCAGCGTGGTCAGCAGCGGGCCGGTCAGGCCGGTCACGCCGGTCTGCAGCCCAGGCAGAACATCTTCGAGAACTGCCTTGACGAGCGGTCCCGTCGTGTCAGTGATGCCATCCACGACAGCTTCAGTAACCGGGTTCAGCAGGAGCCCGATATTCAGGCCGATCAGCTCCAGGTCGGTCGTCACCGTCGGGGACGTCGTGTCTGTGCCAGCGAACTGAGCGAGGGTTCCATCGATCTCGACACCGCCACCCAGAATGACACTCCCCGTCAGCGGGGTCACGAGGTTGACCCCGACCTCGATCGTGACGCCGAGGTTATCGAGCGTTGACGACAGGATCGTCGAGAGCTTCCCGTTCAAGCTGTTCTCATGCGTGCCCGTCAGCGCAGACGTGAGGCCCTGCACGATCGACTGGATCACCGGATCCGTCAGCACTGAGGTGTTGGGGTCCAAAGAGTTGAGATCGGCGCCGACACCGTTCTCCACCAGCACCTTTGCCAGATCGACCGAAATGGTTCCCGTCGAGAGATCGACGAGGACAGATCCCGTCTGGTTCTCAACCGGCGTCAGCAGAAGTTCGTCGACAACGGTCTCTCCAACATCGTCGAGACCCGTGATCGCTGCTGTTCCACCAGTTGCCTCAAAACCAGCAACCAGCGGCACAGCGGGAAGAGCGTTCACAACGTCGACTACTGTCGTCACCAGTGCTGACAGTGGCCCCGTCGGGCCAACCAAGTCGCTCACCGGGCCGAGTACGCCCTGAACCGTGCCGGCGAGCGTGGTCGACAGGGTGCTCACGAGCTCGCTGTGAAGCGCGACGTTGAGATCGGCGATCGCATACGAGTCATCGATGACGCCAGATTCGCCCGATGCTCGGGCGGCGAGAGCTCCGAGCTCGATGCTCGCCTGGTCGATGATCTGGTCGGTAAGCCCAGCGACGCCGAGCTGATCGAGCAGATCCGTCAGATCGAGGTATGCAGGGTCAGTGCTGGAGCCGATGGCTCCGGTGTCAATGGCGCCGTCTTCCGTGATCAGGCCGGACGCGGCTACTGAATCAGTGACCGACGGCGACGAGCTGTAGCTCGCTGCCGCACCGAGGTCGCCCAGGTCGAGCAGGCCATCATTCGTCCCATTGCTCAGCAACGGAAGGTTCAGATCGCCGAGACCGAGAAAAACGTTCTCGTTGATCGCCGAGATGTTGAGACCACCGGTCTCCGCGCCGGGCGCACCCGGGTTGCTGGTGAACGTGTTCCCCAGAGCGGCTACCTCGAGACCGCCGAGAAGGGCGGTGTCGAGGCCAAGGATCTGCCCGCTGGCCGCGGACGGATCGTCCTGGCTGGCATCTGGCAAAGCGAACGCAGCGTTCGCTACCAGGGCTTGACCGACGACGAGTGCACCTACGGCACCCACCGTCAGCGCTCTGCTTGTTCGCAGAGTCTTTCTCTTTCTAACCACTTACTGCCCCTCCCGTGATGCGGACTACGTTCGCGTCACAAGACCCTCCCCAGGCGTCGGCACACGACCGACAGAGCTCGTGTCGCAGACAGTATTGCCAGTTTCTTCCGGCGTGTCCAGCAAAATCTCAGGAACGACGCATGCGTTTGCATGCTGTTCACCGCGTGTTTTCGCGGATGTCACCCAGGACGAAGCTCCCGGTCGTGACCGAAAAGTTACCGTCAGTTGCCGTTGATGACAGAGATGACGGCCTCGCCGTAGGCCTCGCGCTTCTTCTCGCCGATGCCGGTGATGCCGTCGAGCTGCGCCAGCGACGCCGGCCGCAGCTCGGCGAGAGCACGCAGCGTCGCATCGCCGAAGACGATGTACGCCGGCTTGCCGATCTCCCGCGCCGTCTCGGCACGCCAGACACGCAGGGCCTCGAACAGTGCACGATCACCCTCGGCGACAGCATCCGATGCAGCCGACGCCTTGCGCGCCCGACTGCCCCCACCAGAACCGACGCGCCCCATGGTGTCTTTGCGCAGAGGGACCGGCGATGTTCCCGCCAGCACTCCGGCGGCCGCGTCGCCGGGCGCGAGGGTTCCGTAATCACCCTGAGCGACGAGGATGCCGCGAGCCAGAAGCTGCCGCACGACGCTGCGCCAGTCCTGGTCAGACAGATCAGCGCCGATGCCGTAGGTGGCGAGCGCATCATGCCCCTGCTGGCGGATGCGCTCATTCGACGCCCCGCGCAGAATATCGATGAGGTGACCGGCGCCGAACTCCTGCCGGCGCTCGCGCTTGAGCCTGACGATGGTCGACAAGAGCTTCTGCGCCGGAATCAACCCGTCGAAGGTCTCCGGCTTCTCGAGACACGTGTCGCAGTTGCCGCACGGCTGCGATGACTGCCCGAAGTA
Source organism: Microbacterium sp. GXF6406 (assembly GCF_054798215.1). Lineage (NCBI taxonomy): Bacteria > Bacillati > Actinomycetota > Actinomycetes > Micrococcales > Microbacteriaceae > Microbacterium > Microbacterium sp. GXF6406. Next base: position 3,407 of record NZ_JBSJZH010000005.1, read on the forward strand.
GTTGAGCAGATTCTGCCTGCGGCATTCAACGGTCTCGCACAGCGCGAGCATCGCATCGAGGTGCTGCCCCATGCGCATCTTGAACGTGCGATCGCCGGGGCTGCGGTCGATGAGTCGACGCTGCTGCACGACGTCACCGAGGCCATATGCCATCCAGGCGATGGATGCTTCGCCGTCACGCCCCGCACGCCCCGTCTCCTGGTAGTACCCCTCGACGGACTTCGGCAGATCGATGTGCGCCACGAACCGCACATCCGGCTTATCGATGCCCATGCCAAAAGCGATCGTCGCGACCATGACAACGCCGTCCTCGCGCAGGAACCGCGACTGGTTCGCCGCCCGCACCTCGGCAGGAAGACCCGCGTGGTACGGCAGAGCATCGAAGCCCTGCGCCGCGAGATAGGTGGCCGTCTGCTCGACCGACTTGCGGCTGAGCGCGTAGACGATGCCGGCAGCCCCCTCGGGCTGCGAGCGCAGGAACTGCACCAGCTGCTTGCGCGGATCGACCTTCGGCACGATCCGGTACTGGATGTTGGGGCGATCGAAGCTCGCCACGAAGTGCTTGGCGACGTCGAGGTGCAGGCGCTCGGTGAGCTCCTTGTGCGTGGCGCGCGTCGCGGTCGCTGTGAGCGCCATGCGCGGAACGCCCGGGAACCGCTCGGCGAGATCTCCGAGCGCGAGGTAATCGGGCCGGAAGTCGTGACCCCACTGCGACACGCAGTGCGCTTCATCGATCGCGATGACGCTGAGGGTACCGCGCTGCAGCAGCCGCGTCGTCGCCGGCGACGACAGCCGCTCGGGAGCCACATAGATGAGATCGAGCTCGCCGGCGACGTAGGCCCTCTCGACCTCCGCGCGCTCGGCGGGCGCCTGCGTCGAGTTCAGATAGGCCGCATTGACGCCATTGGCGCGCAGCGCATCGACCTGGTCGTGCATGAGCGCGATGAGTGGGCTGATCACGAGCCCCGTACCCTCGCGCACGAGCGCGGGCACCTGGTAGGTGATGCTCTTTCCCCCACCGGTCGGCATGAGCACGACAGCATCCCCGCCGCCGATCACCTGATCGACGATCGCCTGCTGATCACCGCGGAACGCGTCATAGCCGAAGACCGTGTGCAGCGCCTCCTGTGCGCTCGCGAAGCGCGACGGCGTCGCCGCGCGCACAGCGGATGCCACGGGTGTCACCGGCCCCGGACCCCAATCGAGCGGCGGCTCGAAGCCCGACCCCTGCGGTTCCCAATCCATCGGCTCAGGCGGCGGGGCGTACTCCCAGTCCTCGGGCGGAGGAACGTCGTCCCAGGGCAGATCCGCATACGGGTCACCAGGAATCTGCTGCATCCCTCCAGCGTAGCCAGCGCCGACGACGCCCGCGTCGACCTAGGGTGGAGGAGACGCGAAGGAGCATCATGACCGACGAAACCACTGTCACCCGAAACGACGAAGAATCCCGCTTCGAGATCCACCTGGGCGAGACGCTCGCCGGGTTCGCGCAGTTCCGGATGCGCGGCGATGAGATCCAGTTCATCCACACGGAGATCGATCCTGCTTTCCAGGGCAAGGGGCTGGCGAGCGTGCTCGCGGCGCAGGCGCTGACGGATGCTGTGACAGCCGGCTCCACGATCGTTCCCTACTGCCCCTACATCGCCGGATACCTGAAGAAGCATGACGTCGCCGGTGCGAACATCCGGTGGCCGGAGCTGCCCAAGGACCCGACCGAGGTCTGATCAGCCGCTTGGGAGAGTTTCGGAAAAGCATTGCTTGTTTCGAAGATTTGTTCTAATCTGGAGGCATGGCGACGCAGCTTCCTGAACTCCCGGCGATAGAGGATTCCCTCACTCGCCAGGGCGAGCTGCTCGACGAGTGGGTCGCCCTGGGCGCTGAGATCGGCGCCCTCGAAGCACGCCGCGCCGAGCTGCTGGCCGAGCGCCTCGACCTGCTCGCGCAGAGCCGTCTCGCCTCCGATGAGATGGCGTTCCGGTCGATGTGCGCCGAGTACGCGGCGGCCGGGCACGTTTCTCCTTCGACGTTCGCCGAACACATTTCCTCGGCATGGATGCTGGTGCGCATGTTCCCGGCATCGTTGGCCGCCCTGTCGTCCGGGGCCATCAGTCGCCGTCACGCCGATGCCATCGTCGCCGAAGCCCCGCAGGCTTCCTCCCACCCCGATGCCGTCGCTCTGCGCAACGAGTACGAGAACAAGGTTCTTCCCTTCGCGGAGTCCTCGACCGTGGCGCGAACGAGGGCGCATGCCCGAGCCGTCGCGGCGGCGGTGTTCCCCGAGGGCACGGCCGCAGCCCATCGGCGAGCCCGGGGCGATCGTGCGGTGACGGTGCGCGCCGACGGCGACGGCATGGCGGTGCTCACCGCGATCCTTCCCGAAGTGCTCGCCTACGCGATCCACGACCGTCTGACGTCGATGAGCGAGGCGGTCATCACCGCACGGCCGAAGGGTCAGCGGCGTCCCCGGCGTTCCACGCTCGAGAAGATCCGCGCCGAACGCGATGCGGCACTCGCCGAGCAGTCACCGAGCACGCCCGAAGAACCCGTCGACCTCGAAGAGCGCTTCGCCCGGCAGTTCGACGAGCCCGCTCCGTGGGATTCGCCGGTGCTCGCCCCAGAACCCGATGCCCGGGCCGCCGATGCGGCCGCGGCGCAGGCCGCCCGCGTCTTCACCGAGGCCGACACCGAACAGGAGATCTCCGAGTTCGACCTCCTCGACCCCGAACTCCCCACCGAGGCGACGTTCCACGACTCGACGCCGATGCACGACGGCTACGGCGTGCAGATGCACGACACCCGCACGGTCGCCCAGCTTCGCGCCGACATCCTCGCCGACATGCTGCTGGCCGCGACGCCCACGAGCATCACGCAGACCTCCCTCGAATCGGTGCAGGCGCGGGTTCAGGTCACGATCCCCGCCTCCGCGCTGCGCGGTGGCGACGACGACCTCGCCGAACTCGACGGGCAGGGGCCGATGGCCGCCGACATGGCCCGCATCCTCGCCGGCACGACCAGCAGCTGGGAACGAATCTTCCTCGACCCGCGCGGAATGGTCGTCGAAACCGACAACTATGTACCGATCGCATCGATGAAGAAGTTCCTTCGGGCGCGCGACCAGCACTGCCGCTTCCCCGGATGCCGCACGGCCGTGAGCCGCTGCCAGATCGACCACAACCACGATCATGCCCAGGGCGGAAGAACGGCGATCGACAACCTCGCGCACTTCTGCACGAGCCACCATCCGCTCAAACATCCCGACGTCGACGACCGAGACAGGTGGACGGCGAAACAGCTCGACGACGGCGTCATCCTCTGGACGAGTCCGCTCGGGCGAACCTACACCGACGAACCACCACTGCGCGTGATGTTCGTCTGAGAACCCCTCCCGTGCAGCGCGGGCTCGCGCAGCGCCGCGTTGTCAGCGCGGTGTTCTCAGGGCGGCGTTCTCAGCGCTGTGTTCTCAGCGCTCCGGCGTGTGCAAGCGACCCAGGTAGCGCTCCGCGCGCAGCGGCGCTCCATGGGCATCGAGCTTCGAGACCGCGACGGTGATCGCGGTCGCGAGCGGAATGGTCCACGCCGCGGGCTGGGCGAGGAACGGTGCCGCCAACCCCACACCGCCCACCGCCGTATAGACGAGCAGCGCAAGCGCGGTGGCTGCGCCGCCCGTGATCATCCCGGCCACGGCTCCCCGCGCCGTCAAACCCCGCCACCACACCCCCAGCAGCACCACGGGCGAGAGCATCGACGCGGCGAACACGAACACCATCCCGACGCTCGACCCCAGCCCCGCAGGAGCCGTGATCACCGCGATCACCAACGGCACCAGCGTGCACAGCACCGCCGACAGGCGGAACGAACGCACCGACCCCGAGAAGACATCCTGGCTGACCACACCCGCCAACGACACGATCAACCCCGCCGAGGTCGCCAGGAACGCCGCGAACGCACCCGCTGCGATCAGCGCCGTCAACAGCTCGCCGAACAACCCGGGGAACACCCGCGAGGGCAGCACCAGGGCGACCGTGTCCGCAGCATCCGGATTCGCCAGATCCGGCGCGACGCTCCGCGACACCAACCCCATCCCGCTCGAGACCGCATAGAACGCGCTCACCATCACGATGACGAGCACCGTCGTCTGACGTGCGGACACCCCCGTCGGACTCGTGTAGAAGCGCACGAGAACATGCGGCAGACCCATCGTGCCGAGCACCAGGGCCAGCATGAGCGACGCCGTCTGATAGAGGTCGAGCCCCGCAGGCCCCGCCTCGGCCGGGAAGATCACGGCGGCATCGACGTCATGCGATCCACCGGACAGGGCGAACACGATGCAGAACAACGGCACGAGCAGGGCGAACAGTTTCAACCAGTACTGGAACGCCTGCACGTACGTGATCGCCCGCATGCCTCCGGCGGCGACGGATGCCGCGACCAGCACCGCGATCGCCACCTCGCCGACCCACTGCGGAAGCCCCGCCACCACCATCAGGGTGATGCCCGCCCCGTGCAGCTGCGGCACGATGTACAACCAGCCGATGATGAGCACCGCCAGACTCGTCACCCGCCGTGCTCGCAACGACTCCAACCGCGCCTCGATGAAATCCGGGATCGTATAGACGCCGCTGCGCCGCAGAGGTGCGGCGACGAAGACCAGCACCAACAGATATCCGGCCGCATAACCGATCGGAAACCAGAAACCGCGCGCCCCCTCCAGCAGCACGAGCCCCGAGAGTCCGAGGAACGTCCCCGCCGACAGGTACTCGCCACTGATCGCCGAAGCGTTCCACACCGGGCGCACCGTGCGCGACGCGACGAAGAAGTCGCCCGTCGTGCGCGAGATGCGCAGACCGTAGACGCCGATCAGCAGCGTCGCCACGATCACCAGCGCGATGCCGATGATGTCGAGGACGACGTTCATCCGAGCTCCCGCAGATCCCGATAGGCGCGCTCGTTCCGAGCCGCTCCCCGCGCGTACAGCAGCGCGAAAACGATGATCACCGGATAGAACGCGAACGCATGCAGGACCCACGACAGCGGCAGCCCCACGATCACCACCCGATCGATCTGCGGAATGAGCGCGATCACGAGCGTCAGCGTCGCCGTGACGACCACGAACCCCGCCACCGTGCCGAGCGCCAACCGCAACTGGCTCCGGCGCAGAGCGCGCGCGAACACGGCATCCGCGTCGTCCGCCGGCGACCCCGGCAGCGCGATCCCCCGCGTTCCCGCAACACTCGTCGCGGCATCCGACGTCACCCGCACCCGCCGCGGCGGACGCTGCGCCGCCCCGGACACCGCACCATCGCTCATCGCTCCGCCCTGCCCCCGGCCCGCGACTCGACGCGCACCAGCGCCTCGCGCACGCCCGGCAGCAGGCGCCGACTCACCGGCAACGCCACGGCTCCGACCGACACCACCGGCTCCGTACCCGACAGCCGCGCCTCATCGACCGCAGCCACCGCCACCAGGTATGAACGATGCACCCGCACGAAACCCGCATCCGCCCAGCGCTGCTCCAATTCCGAGATCGGAATACGAACCAGATGACCCACCCCATCAGCCGCATGCAACCGCGAATAATCGCCCTGCGCCTGCACCCAGCGCACCTCGCTGCGATTCACGAAACGCACGCTCGACCCGACCGTGACCGTCAGCACCTCGTCCTCCGTCGGCGCGGCCGTGCCGCCCAGCTCGAGCACCCGATCGACCGCACGCCGCAGGCGATCGGTGCGCACCGGCTTGAGCAGATAGTCCGCCGCTCGCAGATCGAAAGCATCCACCGCCCGCGCATCATCCGCCGTCACGAAGACGACCGCCGGGGGCTCGGCCAGTGAGGTCATCGAACGGGCGAGATCCATGCCCGACAAACCCGGCATGTGGATGTCGAGGAACGCGATCGCCACAGCCCGCTCCGACAGCACCCGCAGCGCCTCCGCCCCCGAACCCGCCGTCAGGATCTCGGCGATCCGCTCATCGCGGCGCAGCAGATGCACGAGCTCATCCAGCGCCGGACGCTCATCATCCGCGACGAGCACATCGATCACGAAACCCTCCGCTCACTCATGCCCGAGATCGTGCTGCGGCTGCGACTTCGGCACCCGCATGCGCACCAGGGTACCCGCGCCCGTGTTCGTCTCGACGACCAGACCGCCCTCCGCCCCGTACATCTGCCGCAACCGCGTATCCACGTTGCGCAGCCCCACGTGCGCGCCGTCGTCACCCACCGTCAACAGGGCGCGCAACGACTCCGGGTCCATCCCCACACCATCGTCCTCGACCGTGATCTCGGTGTGCGTCGCATCATCATTCGCGATGATGCGGATGCTGCCGCCGCCCTCCCCCGGTTCCAGCCCGTGCCGCACCGCATTCTCGACCAACGGCTGCACCGACAGGAACGGGATCACCGTCGACAGGGTCTCCGGCGCGATCTGCAGCGTCACCTCGAGCCGGTCGCCGAAGCGGGCCCGCTCGAGCGTGAGGTAGGAGTGGATGCTCTGCAGCTCCTCCGCGAGCGTCGTGAACTCCCCCTGCCGCCGGAACGAATACCGCGTGAAGTCCGCGAAATCCAGCACCAGATCACGCGCCCGTTCCGGGTCGGCATGGATGAACGAAGCGATCGCCGTCAGCGCGTTGTAGATGAAATGCGGCGAGATCTGCGCGCGCAGCGACCGCAACTCGGCCTCGGCGAGCGCCGTGCGCGAAGCATCCAGACCGCTCAGCTCCACCTGCGCCGCGCACCACTCCGCCACCTCCCCCGTCGCACGCACGAGCGCCGCACGCACCGGCGTCGCGAACGCCACGACCACGCCGACGACCTGACCATCGACGAGGATCGGCGCCCCGACCGCCTCGAGCTCCTCGCCCTCCGGATGCGGGAAGACCTGGGGCTTTCGCGAGCCGCGCACCCGCTCGGCGATGCGCACCGCCGCCGACTCGAGCCCATCGACCGTGCCGTCGACCGCGACCGCATCATCCGCACCGACGATCGCCACCGCCGTGCTGCCCAGCAGCACACGCAGATGCCGGGCCGCCCGCGCCACATCCGGCCCGCTCAACCCGCCCCGCAGATGCCGGGCGGCGAGACTCGCCTGATGCAGCGCCCGATGGGCCGCGAGATCCGCCGCGTCGCCCAAATGGGTGCTTCCCCGTGCCAGGCGACGCGCCAGGATCAGCAGGACGACCAGCACGATCCCGCCGAGCACCCCGAGCACGGCAGCGACGACGACATCGTTCATGGCGTCAGCCTAGAGCTCAGCAGCAACGAGCACCGGGGTTGCGGTCCTGCTCATCCATCCGATCGCGCCAGAACTCGCGCTCCGTCATCGGCGCCTGATCCGGATGCTGACGACGCTGATGGGCGACATACGTCTCATAGGCGCTGTCGCCCATCAGGTTGTGGACGTACCAGCGGATGCCGCGCCCGACCCGGGCGAGCAACCCCCCGATCGCACGCAGGGGCGTGGATGCGGCATCCGACTGGTTCGTCACGATGATCCTCTCAGTGCTGCGCCGGAGAACGGCGCTCTTCCTCGAGGATCGGCTCCCACTGCTTCTCGAGCTCGCGCTCGGCAGGAGTGGCCAGGAAACCCGCAGGAGCGTAGCGGCGCGAAGCGACCGGCTCGTCCTCGGTGTTCTCCCCGCCGCCGCGGATGACCGCCTGGATCGTGACGATGACCGCCACGATCATGACGATGATCGCCAGCACGACGAAGATGATCGACAGCGTTCCCTGCACGGCCGTGTTGCGGATGACCGCCTCGACCGTGATCGTCTCGCCCAGGCTGCCATCGCCCGCTTCGAGCGCCGCCCGGTACTTGAAATTGTTCGCCCAGTAGCCGACCGAAGGGTCGGGCGAGAAGATCTTGTACATGGACGCGGTGATCGTGATGACCGCCGTGAACGCGAGCGGCAGGGCGACGATCCACAGCCAGCGCAGGTAGTTCTTGCCGCGCTTCGCGACGATCGCCATGACCACGGCGAGCGCGATGGCCGCCAGCAGCTGGTTCGCGATGCCGAACAGCGGGAAGAACGTGTTGATGCCGCCGAGCGGATCCGTCACGCCGAGGATCAGGATGTATCCCCAGCCCGCGACCATGATCGCCGTCGTGATCCACACGCCCGGACGCCAGGAGACGTCGCGGAACTTCGGCACCCAGGCGCCGATCGTGTCCTGCAGCATGAAGCGGGCGACACGCGTGCCGGCATCCACCGCGGTGAGGATGAAGAGCGCCTCGAACATGATCGCGAAGTGGTACCAGAACGCCATCAGAGCCTGGCCGCCGAGGGCCTGCTGCATGATGTGCGCGAGGCCCAGCGCGAGCGTCGGCGCGCCACCGGTGCGCGAGACGATCGAGGGTTCACCGACATCGGCCGCGGTGCCCGTGAGCATCTCCGGAGTGATCTGCACACCCGTCAGGCCCAGCGAGTTCACGAAGGCGACCGCCCCCTCCACCGTGCCGCCCGTGAGCGCCGCCGGCGAGTTCATCGCGAAGTAGATGCCCTGGTCGATCGAGATCGCGGCGACGAGCGCCATAATCGCGACGAACGACTCCATGAGCATTCCGCCGTAACCGATGAAGCGCGTCTGACGCTCCTTCTCGATGAGCTTCGGCGTCGTGCCCGACGAGATCAGGGCATGGAAGCCCGATAGCGCACCACAGGCGATCGTGACGAACAGGAAGGGGAACAGCGCCCCCGAGAACACCGGGCCGTTGCCGTTCTCACCGAACACCGTGATCGCGGGAACCGAGATCTCCGGACGCACGATCACGATCGCACCGGCGAGCATCACGATGACGCCGATCTTCATGAACGTCGACAGGTAGTCGCGCGGCGCGAGCAGCAGCCACACGGGAAGGATCGCGGCGATGAAGCCGTAGATGATGATGCCCCACGCGATGACCTCGCGATCGAGGTGGAAGAACGTCGCACCCCACTCGGTGCCGGCGACCCAGCCGCCGCCGATGATCGCCGCCAGCAGCAGCACGAATCCGATGATCGAGATCTCGGTGACCTTGCCGGGGCGCAGGTAGCGCAGGTAGACGCCCATGAACAGGGCGATCGGGATCGTCATCGAGACCGAGAAGACGCCCCACGGGCTCTCGCCGAGCGCATTGACGACGACGAGCGCGAGGATCGCGACGATGATGATCATGATGAGCAGCGCCGCGAGCATCGCCGCCGCCCCGCCGATCTTGCCGAGCTCCTGGCGGGCCATCTGCCCGATCGTGCGGCCGCCGCGGCGCATCGAGAAGAACAGCACCGTGTAGTCCTGCACGGCCCCGGCGAGCACGACGCCGACGATGATCCAGATGGTGCCCGGCAGATAACCCATCTGCGCGGCGAGCACGGGACCGACGAGCGGGCCGGCACCGGCGATCGCGGCGAAGTGGTGGCCGTAGAGAACGCGTCGATCGGTGGGGACGTAGTCCTTGCCGTCCTGCTTGACCTCGGCCGGCGTCGCGCGCCGGTCATCGGGTCGGGTGATGTAGCGCTCGATCACCTTCGAGTAGAAGCGGTAGCCGATGAGGTAGGTGCACACCGCGGCGAACACGAACCAGATCGCGTTGACGGTCTCACCGCGCACGATCGCGAGCATGACCCAGGCGATGCCGCCGAGGACGGCGATCGCGGCCCAGATGAGGATCTTCGGCAGCGTCCAACGGCTGCTCTTGGCCAGCTGCTCGTCGGTGAGCGCGACCGGGGGAAGTTTCGGATCGGTGATGACCTCGGGGTCGTCCGTGGATGACATGGGGGCTCCTTGTGTGCGCGTCATTGCGTTGACTTACGTTAGGAGGGGGCGGTCTCCGGGAGGAGACGAACGGATGCCGGATGCGACGAGCGGCATGCCCCGGGCGACGAACGGCGGTTTTCTCCGGTCGGGCATCGGCATCACGGCATCCGGCGACACTAGGCTGAAGAGGTGCCGAAGAACCGTGTGCTGTCGACCCGCGTGCTGTTGATCTGCGCCGCCGTCGGCGTCGCGACCGGCCTCGTCCTCGCCGCCGCCGGTTATCTCAGCATCCCGGTCTCCGCCGGTGTTCCGGTGCTCTACGGCCTGGTCCTCGGATCCCACGTGCTGCCCGGCATCATCGCCCAGTCGCTGTTGCGCGTGCCCGGCGTCGCGATCATCTCGCACGTGCTCGCCGCCCTCGTCTCCAGCGCCTTCGCCCCGGCCTGGGTCATGCGCTACATCGGCACGGCCCTGCTCATCGGCGCCATCCAGGAGGGCATCACCGCCCTCGGCCGCTACAAGCACTGGGGCATGGGGCGCTTCCTGACCTCGGCCGTCATCATCGGCGTGATCCTCGCCGTGCCGATCGGCTTCGCCGTCGACCTCGGCCAGTTCGCCCCCTGGGCGCGCGTCGTCTACCTGGCCATGTTCGTGATCGGCCCGGTCGTGTGGACCTTCGTCGGTGTGCGCATCGGCAACGCATTGCGACGCGCAGGAGTCGTCACCAGGTAAGGCTCGGCTAACCTGTAGACGTGCCCGAGTCCGAGTCCCTGCTGCGCGTCCGCGATCTCTCGCTCACGCATGCCGGAGCGCACCGCCCCTCGCCCGAGGGCGTGAGTCTCGAGGTGCGCCGCGGCGAGGTCGTGCTCCTGCTCGGCCCCAGCGGCTCCGGCAAGTCGACCCTGACGCTCGCGCTGAACGGGCTCATCCCCCAGGCCGTTCCGGCCGATATCGCCGGCACCGTCATCGTCGGCGGGCGCAGCACCGCCGACGCACCCGTCGCCGAGCTCAGCGCCGATGTCGCCATGGTCTTCCAGGACCCGGACGCGCAGCTCGTCACCGGAACCCTGCTCGATGAGGTCGCTTTCGCCCTCGAGAACATGCTGCTCCCGGTCGAGGAGGTGCTCCGGCGCACCGAAGAGGCGCTGAGCCGGGTCGGCCTGTGGGAGCGCCGCTCCTGGAACCCCGACCGGCTCTCCGGTGGCGGCCGCCAGCGCCTGGCGATCGCCTGCGCGATCGCCATGGGCTCGCCCCTCATCGTGCTCGACGAACCGACCGCGAACCTCGACCCGCAGGGCATCGACGACGTCTACGACGCACTCGAGGACCTCGTCTCCGGCGGCGAGCGCGCCATCATCCTCGTCGAGCACAACCTCGACGCCGCCATGCGCTTCGCGACCCGCGCGATCGTGCTCGACCAGCAGGGACGCCTCGCCTTCGACGGACCGGTCGCCGACGTGCTGCGCAGCAATACCGATGCGCTGATCGATATGGGCGTGTGGCTTCCGGCGGCGACGCTCGCCGGGCGGACGCTGCGCGAGAAGGGGCTGCTCCCCGCAGATTCACCGCTGCCGCTGACCCCGGAGGAGCTCGCGGATGCCGTCGCGCACGCCCCCTCGTCGAGCGAGCGCGATGGGACGCCGCAGCCCGAGCGGACACGGATGCTCGAGAGCGCCCCGCTCATCCGCACCCGGAACCTCACGGTCCGTCGCGGCCGGGCCGAGATCCTGCACGGAGTCGACCTGGACGTCGATGCGGGCTCTCTCACGGCCATCGTCGGCGCGAACGGCGCCGGCAAGACCACGCTCATCCAGTCACTGGCAGGAGTGGTGCCGCCCCCGCGCGGCCAGACGACGGTCGACGGCCTCGACCCGGGCCGGGCCTCTCCGCGCGATCTCGCCGACCGCATCGGCTTCGTGTTCCAGAACCCCGAGCACCAGTTCATCGCGCACACCGTCTTCGACGAGCTCGCGCACGGCCTGCGACTGCGCGGAACCTCCGATGCCGAGACCACCGAACGCGTCGGCGCGATGCTCCACCGCTTCGGCCTCGAGCACAAGGCCGACGTGCACCCCTTCCTCCTCTCCGGCGGAGAGAAGCGGCGCCTCTCGGTCGGCACGGCCCTCATCACCCGCCCCCGGGTCCTCGCTCTGGACGAGCCGACCTTCGGGCAGGATCGCGCCCGCGCCGACGCGCTGCTGCGCCTGCTCGCCGGCCTTCGCGATGAGGGCACGACGATCCTCATCGTCACCCACGACCTCCAGCTCGTCGCCGACCGCACGACCCACACCGTGGTCCTCGCCGACGGCCGCGTGCACGCCGCAGGCCCCACCCCCGAGCTGTTCGCGACACCGGGCCTGTTCGAATCCGCGGGCCTGCGGCTGCCGGCCCTGCACCGGGCGTTGAGCCCCGACCTGCGCCGCGTCCTCGCGGAGGCCGCCCGATGACCACGATCACGTCCCCGACGAACACCATCGATCCGTACTCGCCCGGTGCCGCAGCATCCGCCCGGCACTACCTGCACCACCTCAACCCGCTGTCGAAAGTCGCCTCGGTGCTGCCGGCGATGATCCTGCTGATCTTCGTGCGCGACATCACGACGCCGCTGTGCTTCATCGCCCTGTCGTACGCCCTCCTGCTGACCGGCGCGCGACTCACAGCCCGCTCGCTCGCCCTCCTCCTGATCGCCGTCCCCGCCGGCATCGCCGTGCTCGCCCTCGGATTCTCGATCTGGGTCGATGCCTCCGGCGTCGCCGAAACCGCACCGCTGCTGCGGATCGGCGGATGGACGCTGCACACCGGCGCCCTGCGGATCGGCCTCGCGACCGCGCTGCGCCTCGCCGCGATCCTCTCCCTCGCACTCATCGGCGGGCTCACCACGACCGGCCCCGACCTGGTGCGCTCCAGCATCCAGCAGCTGCGAGTGCCCTACCGGATCGGATACACGGCGCTCGCCGCCTACCGGTTCGTCCCGCGCTTCGGCTACGAGCTCAGCGTCATCCGCGCCGCCCACCGCGTGCGCGGAACCCACGGCGGACGCGGCCCCCTCGCGCGCATCGCCCGCGGCTGGGGGTACATCGTGCCGCTGCTGGCCGGTGCCATCCGCCATGCCGAACGCGTCGCCCTCGCGATGGACGCCCGCGCCTTCGGCGCGCACCCCTCCCGCACAGAGCGCTACCTCGTGCCCTTCCGGGCGCGCGACATCGTCTTCATCGTGCTCGTGCTCGCAGCATCCGCCGCGATCTTCACCCTCCCGCTGCTGCCCGGACTCATCCCGGCACCGCAGGCGGCTTTGATACCCTGATCAGGCGATGACGACGACGGATGCAGTACCGGTGAGCACGACGATCTCCTCACCGACCGCGGTTTCGGACTCCCCCGCCGACCGATTCATGCGCCGACTGCTGCGCATCACCACGATCCAGAAGTCGGTGAAGACCGAGCGGGAAGCGCACCGCGGCTTCCGCACCTCGATGATCGTGTCGGGTGTGCGCTGCCTCATCACCTACCTGCTCGTGCCGATCCTCGTGCCCATCATCGGGTTCGCGGGGATCGTCGCGGCGCCCATCGGCATCGCGCTGTGCCTCATCGCCGCGGTCAACGGCGTGGTCAGCGTGCGGCGCTTCTGGCTCTCCGACCACCGCGCACGCTGGATGTACACCTGGTTCATCGCGTTCGTCTTCGTGGTGCTCGCCATCGCGATGGTCGCCGACATCGCCCGGATCGTAGGGGCATGATGACCACTCCGCACATCGACGATGACGGCGCTTCCGCCGAGGCCCCCACCGAGGAATCCCCCGAGAAGCTCCCGCCGAGCACGTGGCTGACACTCCTGGTCTTCGCCGCGTTCGTCGTGGGCTTCGGCACGTGCGCGAGCACGTACCTGTTCCGCTGAGCTCTTCCCGCTGACGCGGTGCGCCCCGGTGGCAGGAATCCTGCCACCGGAGCACATGATCAGCGCTTGCCCGCGATCTGACGCGACACGATGTCGCGCATGATCTCGTTCGTGCCGCCGTAGATGCGGTGCACGCGCGCATCGAGGAAGGCGCGCGCGATCGGGTACTCGGTGATGTATCCGTAGCCGCCGTGCAGCTGCACGCAGGTGTCGAGGATCTCCCACTCGCGGTCGGTCGTCCAGAACTTCACCTTCGCGGCCTCTTCGCCGGTGAGCTTCTTGTCCTTGTACGCCAGGAGGGCCTTGTCGAGGTACGCCCACATGACATCGACGGTCGTGGCGACGTCGGCCAGCTTGAAACGCGTGTTCTGGAAGTCGATGATCCGCTCGCCGAACGCCTCGCGGTCCTTCGTGTACTCGACGGTCCACTTCAGCGCCGCCTGGGAGGCCGCAGCCGCCGCGATGCCGATCGACAGGCGCTCCAGCGGCAGGTTCATCATCAGCTGGATGAAGCCCTGTCCCTCCTGCCCGCTGACGAGGTTCTCCTCGGGGACGAACACATCGCTGAACGACAGCTCGGCGGTGTCATGGCCGTGCGAACCCATCTTGTTGAGCTTCTTGCCGTGGTCGAAGCCCTCCATGCCGCTCTCGATGATCACGAGGCTGAACGCGTCGGGACGATTGCCCTCGCCCGTCTTGACGAACGTGACGACGATGTCGGCCGTCTTGCCCGAAGAGATGAACGTCTTCGCGCCGTTGACGATATAACCGCCATCGACCTTCTTCGCCGTGGTCTTGATGCCGCGCAGGTCGGAACCCGCACCCGGCTCGGTCATCGCCAGCGCACCGAGGATCTCACCGGTCGCCATGCGCGGCAGCCACTTCTCCTTCTGCGCCTGCGTGCCCATGTGCACGAGATAGGGAACCGCCAGGTCATCCTGGATGCCGAACGCACCCGCGAGGGAGCCCGCACCCGCGCCGATGACCTCTTCGTTCACGATCGTGCGGAAGCGGTAATCCTGCAGCATTCCCGCACCCCCGAACTCCTCGGGAACCGAGAGCCCGATGATGCCGGCCTCACCCGCGGCGAGCATCGTCTCGCGGTCGATCTCACCCGCGGCATCCCACTTCTCGATGCTCTCGGTGCTCACGTGGCGCTTGACGAAATCCTTCACCAGATCGCGGAATGCCTCGTGGTCCTCGTCGTAGATATCGCGTTCCATGCCGTCCTCCCGAACGTGTCGTGCGTCTTTGCTGCCGCGAGTCTACGACCGAGAGCGGATGCCTCGGCGGACGGTTGTGCGAATGGCTCCCCGGCGCGCGCCACAGCGCCGCGCGCGTTTGTGGGAAGCCACAGAACAGCGCGGCGGATCAGTGATCGTAGTCGGGGGCGGCGGGCAGACCGAAGAAGTCCTCGAGCGAGTGATAGCCGCCCTCGTGATAGGCCGCGGCGAGCGCCGGGCCGATGTAGCGCAGATGCCACGGCTCAGGGATGTAGCCGGTGACGGCGGTCTCGCCGTCCTCGTAACGGACGATGAATCCGTAGCGCCAGGCGTTCTCGGCGATCCAGATCGCCTCCTGCGTGCCCCCGAAGGCCTCGATCCCGCCACAGCCTCCGCTGCACGAGACGACGTCGACCGCCAGCCCCGTCTGGTGCTCGCTGTGCCCGGGGCGTGCGGAGGAGGCATCCGCCCCCGCCTGGCCGCTGGAGTTCACATACCCGCGATAGTTGCGCATCTGCAGGTCGTAGGAGCGGTAGCCGTTGTTGACCCCCAGCGCCCCCGCACCGGCATCGCGCAGTGCAGTTCCCATGGCGTCGAGCGCCGCGGCGGTGTCCGCGCGCATGCTGTTCGACGAGGTGGTCGACGGCACCGACACCCCGGCGAGGGCGCCCGGTACATGGTCGACGGGATCGAGCGGGCGGGCCTTGTTGACGACGACCCACGGATGCTCGGGGTCGGAGAGGGAGATGCAGGGCGCGTTGCCGCTGACGACCGCATCGCGGAAGGCCCCTCCCCCACCGAATCCGGCGATCGCCGCCTCCGAGTCGCCCGCGCCGAGAGCCTCGATGACCGTCGGCTCGGAGCAGGGGTCCGCCGCCACCCTGCCCTCGAGGGCGACGCCCGGCAGCTGCGCGGCGATGGCCGGCGCCGGGGGCAGGACCGCCTCGATCGCCGCGGGCGTCTCGGACAGGGCCCACAGCGAGCCGAGCACCGTCACCAGAAGACCGATCGGCAAGGCGATCGGGAGCACGTGGGAGGGGCGCGACGCGTGCCGGGGGTGCAGAGCGTCGGTCATCATTCCATTGTGGCGCTTCCGGCTGGGAACCGAGAAACGGGTGCCTCGGACACCGGACGGAAGAAGAGATATTCGAACCTCGATTGACTTAACATCGCTTCTTTGTTCGAATGAATGCATGCGATGGCAGGGACAAATGATCGATGAGGCGGATGCTGCGGCGCTGCCCGGGCTCGAGAGCCGCACCGGTGTCGTCCGCTCGGTGACGACGCCCGAGTTCGCGGGCATGACCTTCCACGAGGTGCTCGCCAAGTCGGCCCTGAACCGCGTTCCCGGCGGCTCGCGCATGCCGTTCGCCTGGACGATCAACCCCTACCGCGGCTGCTCGCACGCCTGCACCTACTGCTTCGCCCGCGGCACGCACGAGTACCTCGACCTCGACGGCGGCGGCGACTTCGACTCCCAGATCATCGTGAAGACGAACATCGCCGAAGTTCTGCGCCGTGAGCTGGCCCGCGGCTCCTGGCAGCACGAGACCGTCGCTCTGGGAACCAACACCGACCCCTATCAGCGCGCCGAGGGCCGCTACCGGCTCATGCCCGACATCATCGGCACGCTGGCCGAATCCGGCACGCCGATCTCCGTCCTCACCAAGGGCACGCTGATCCGCCGGGACATCCCGCTGCTCGCCGAAGCGGCGAAGCGCGTCCCCGTCGACATCCAGATGTCGATCGCCATGTACGACGACGACCTGCAGCGCTCGATCGAACCGGGCACCCCTTCCACGCAGGCGCGACTCGACACCGTGCAGGCTCTCACCGAGGCGGGCTTCCGCGTCGGGGTTTTCCTCATGCCGATCCTGCCGCACCTGACCGATTCGGTCGCGGCCATCGATCAGGCCCTTCATCGCATCAGCGCCACCGGCGCCGATCATGTCGTCTACGGCGCCCTGCACCTGCGCCCCGGCGTCAAGCCGTGGTTCCTGCAGTGGCTCGAGCGCGAGCACCCCGAGCTGGCGGGATCGTATCGCGGGCTCTACCCCGGCGCCGCAGCCGTCGCCCCTTCGGGCTATCGGCAGTGGCTCGCCCAACGCATGCGGCCGCTCATCCGGGCCCATCGGTTGAACGTCCGCGACGAAGAGGCGCAGCCGATGCGCCGGCTCACCCGGCCGAAGGTGCTCACCCCGACGCCGCGCGAACCCGCCCCGCAACCAATGCTGTTCTGAGCCGGCACGCAGAAGCGGGGCCGCCGAGCTCACGCCCGACGACCCCGCTCCCCCGATCTCAGTTCTCGGTCAGCGCGCCCCGACGACGCACACGCGCCAGCAGTGCGGCGCCCAGCGCCAGCAGGAGCAGAGCACCCGCGATGAACGGCGTCGAATCGGCACCGGTCGCCGCGAGCGCATTCGCGCCCGAACCGTCGGCCGCGGCATCCGAACCGTTCCCGCCTCCCGCACCCGAACCGCTCTCACCACCGGGCTGCGAACCACCGCCGCCCTGCTCGACGTCATCCGCCAGCATCGATCCCGGGATCGAGACAACGGTCGACCGGCGGGCCTCCGGAGCCGTGACCGTATCGGCCGCCTGGCTGAACCGGACGCCGTGCGCCTCGACCGAGCCGACCGTCTCGCTCTCATCCACCCACGACCAACTGGCCGGCATCGCCACATCGGCGAGCGCATCGCCGGCTGCCGCCTCGACCTCGGGCAGCACCGTCAGCCGCACCGTCTGGCGGGCGACGCGCGCCTCGGGGGTGATGCCGCCGCTGTACACGGCGCCATCCTCGAGAGCGCTGTAGTGCAGCGAATAGACGCCCGGCTCCAACGCCTGCAGCGCAGCCGTGTCATCCGCACCCGTCACGACAAGACGCACCTCGTTGCGGCCGCCCTCGACACCGCCGTTGACGAACATGTGCTCATCGTTGATCGAGTAGTCGACGTGGAAGCCGTCGTCCGTGCTGATGCCCGCGAGCAGATCCGCGGCCTCACCGGCGTGCATGACACGGTCGCCCGCACCCGTGATGGTCGGCTGATCCGCGTAGTAGGCATCCGCCGCCGCCTGCTGCGAAGCACTGCGGTAGTAACGCACCCAGTCGATCGCGAAGCTCGCGCCGTCCTCGGCCAGGTGGTCGCCCGCGTCACCCGCCCAGTTGCCGCCGGTCGCGAGGTTGAACTGCAGGTACTGCGGACGGTTCATCGAGTCGGCGGCGGCCTGGAAGCGCTCCACCTCACTCTTCACGAACGCCTCATTGCCGGCCGTCGTCGTCGAATCCGTCGGGAAATACATGACGTTGTAGACGACGCCGTCGACGTACCAGGCGATGTACTCCGGGTTCCAGTCGATGCCGAACACGTGGTAGCCCTCGGAGAAGTTCTCCGCAGCCGTCAGGTTGCCGCCCAGCGCCTTCGGCGCGTACGAACCATCGCCGTCGGCATCGCCCTGCGTGTAATAGAAGTGCGGGGTGCCGTAGGCGACCGCGTTGGAATTGCCGTTCTTGCCGACCTCGCCCTGCGCCGCGCGCTCAGCGGTCGGCGACCCGATGATCTCCATGATGTCGAGCTCACCGGTCGACGGCCACGAGTAGCCCTGCTCCATGTTGATGCGGCCGTCCATGTGGAAGTCCGCGCCCAGCATCCAGAAGGCCGGGAACGCACCCTTGCCCTCGGGAAGCTGCATGCGCGCCTCGACGCGACCGTAGAGGAACTCCTCGCGACCCTCGGTGCGCACCGACCCGGAGTTGTACTTCACCAGACGCGCGTTGTCGCCGTGGCGTGCCGTGTTGCGGTACTGGTCGACCTCGGGACGGTCGGTGGCGGACAGCACCAGGTTGCCGTCGACGACATCGACGTTGTCGCTGCTCGACGAGTAGTGCTGCTGCTCGTTGCCGCGCACATTGCCCAGCTCATAGCCCCAGGTGTCCTCATCGAGGGAGTCGCCGTCAAACTCATCGCTCCAGATGAGGTCGTAGGACTCCTGCTCGTAGACCGTCAGGTTGTCCATCGCGATCGTCGTGTTCGAGACGTGCCCCTCGGAATCCTGCGCCGCCCACTTCACGGTGCCGACGAAGGTGTTCCAGTTCACGGCGGTGAACGTGAACGTCTTGCGGCTCCAATCGGCCGAATCCGTCAGCTCGCCCGTGGTGAGCTGCGTCGTCGCCCCCTGGTTCTGCGTTCCATCCGGCTTCATGCCCTTCGCCGTGAGGAACACGGCGCTGGGGATGTACCCGTCGGTGACACCGACCTTGATGTCGGCGGAGACCACATAGGTGCGGCCCGGAACCGTCGGCACGGACTGCCAGATGTGGTTGTCGATCGCGCCCGTATCGATCAGCGCGAAGGTGTTCTCCGTGCCGTCCGCGAGAGTCTCGGTCGCCGGGTGCGAGGTGCCGTCATCGCCGAACCACTCCCAGTCGCGCGCCGATGAGATGAAGTCACGCGCCTCGAAGGAGCAGTTCGCGACCTTGTTGAGAGCAGTCGGAGCATCCGCGGCCGGATCCGTCAGCCCGTCGAGGCAGGTGCGCACGCCGTGATCCGCGTTCTCACCCCCTGCCGTCGCGCCGCTGGATGCCGTCGCGGCGCCGGCTCCGAGCGCCTGCTCGCTGTAGTCAATGGTTACGCCATGGGCGGCGGTGACGGACAACGGCGCCACAAAGGCTACCGCCACCGCGCCCGCGGTGCATGCTCTGAGAAAACGAGACGTCATAGGCTCTTTCTTTCACGTGTTTCGCGGCGACTGCGCCGCAGGAACAGAGTCATCCGACAGAAGACATCGGATGTCCAGGAACATTACCGATGCCGTGGGCGCACTTCAATGAAAAAGTTAAGAAAGTTTAGAAATTAACCCGTGATCGCCACCCGAGGCCGTTAGCACAGCATCCGTCGCCTTCTCATGACGCCGGATAGGCTCGATGATCATGGCCATCGGTTCGACGATTCACACATTCGCAATCCAGCTCGCCGACACCGACCGCGGCGTCTACGAAGACCTCTCGCTGCGCGTCGCGCAGCACCCCTCCGAGACCGGGGCCTACATGGTCACCCGACTGCTCGCCCACCTGCTCGAGCAGACCGAGGGCATCGCCTTCGGCGGAAACGTCTCCGCCACCGAAGAACCCGCCGTCATCGCCCGCGACCTCACCGGCGCCGTCACCGCTTGGATCGAAGTCGGAGCCCCCGACGCCGAGCGACTGCACTATGCGAGCAAGCTCGCCGACCGCGTCGCCGTCTACACCCACCGCGACCCGGAGAAGGTCGTCGCAGCCTGGGCTGGCAAGCGCATCCACAGGGTCGAGACGATCGACGTGTTCAGCTTCGACCCCGGTTTCATCGACGCCGCCGTCGAACAGCTCGACCGCCGCAGCACCGTGATGCTCACCGTCGCCGAGGGCCAGCTCTACCTCGACATCAACGGCACCAATCTGAGCTCCGCCCTGCACCGCCGGCCCGCCCAGGGCTGACCGGCAGGGCTCGGATTGACCCGGCCCCGGGCGCACAGCTCGGAGAAACGACGCAAAAGGGGCCCGGAAGATTCTTCCGGGCCCCTTTCTCAAGAATTCTCCTGAGTTACGCGTGCTCTCAGGCGGTGAGTTCCTCGACCGTCGGCATACTGCCGGCGATCTCGGCGAGGATGTCGTCGCCGAGACGCGCCTGTTCGAACGGCGCATCGATCTCAGCGCGCTCGAGCAGATCGCTCGTGCGGCGCTGACGCTGACGCGTGATCAGCGTCACGACGCGACCGGTGCGGCCCGCTCGGCCCGTACGGCCCGAGCGGTGCATGTACGTCTTGTACTCGTCCGGGGCATCGGCCTGGATCACCAGGTCGATGTCGTCGACGTGGATACCGCGGGCGGCGACATCCGTGGCGACGAGCACGTTCACGCGGCCCGCGGTCATCTTCTGCAGGTTGCGCGTGCGCTTGGCCTGGTTGAGGTCTCCGTGCAGGGCGACCGCGGGGATGCCGGCGTCCTCGAACTGCTCGGCCAGCATCTCCGCGTACGCACGGGTACGGGCGAAGACGAGCGTCTTGCCCTCGCGGTCGACGAGGGTGTTCAGGATCTCGGCCTTGTCGCGGTGCTCGATCACGAGCACACGGTGCTCGATCGTGGAAGAGTCCTGGTCCTCACCGGCGACCTCGTAAACGGCCGGGTCGACGAGGAATTCGTCGACGAGAGCCGCGACCTCACGGTCGAGGGTCGCCGAGAAGAGCAGCTTCTGGCTGCCCTCGGCCGTGTGACGGAGGATGCGCTGCACCGGCTCGACGAAGCCGAGCTCGCACATGTGGTCGGCCTCGTCGAGCACCGCGATGCGGCAGTCCGAGAGGTCGAGCTTGCCCTGGTTGATGAGGTCCTCGACGCGGCCGGGGGTGCCGATGATGATGTCGACGCCCTTCTTCAGCGCACCGACCTGACGCCCCTGGGGGACGCCGCCGTAGATCTGCGTGGTGAACAGGCCCACGCTGCGCGCGATCGGCTGCACGGTGCGGTCGATCTGCAGCGCGAGCTCACGCGTCGGCGCAAGGATGATCGCCTGCGGCTTGCGGCCGAACTCGCGACGCTTGCCCTTCTGCTCCTTCAGGATGCGCTCGACGAGCGGCGAACCGAAGGCGATGGTCTTGCCGGAGCCCGTGCGACCGCGGCCGAGCACGTCGCGGCCCGCGAGAATCGACGGGATGGTCGCAGCCTGGATGGGGAACGGCGCCGCCGCGCCCATGTTCGCCAGCGTCTCGACGATGTTCGAGCCGAGGCCCAGATCGCCGAAGGTGGTGCCCTCGACCTCGGGGGCGGCGATGACGTTCGCCTTCAGCTTCTCGTGGACGACGTCCTCGGTCGGCTCGTACGACTTCGCGGGCTTCGCATTCCAGTCGCTGCGGTTCGGGCGCTGCGCGCGGTCGTCGCGGCGGGGGCGGTCGTCGCGGGACGGACGCTCGTCGCGGGTGAAACGAGGACGCTCGTTCCGGTCACTGCTGTACCGGGGACGCTCGTCACGGGCCGGACGGTCGTTGTTGTAGCGGGGGCGGTCACCGCCACGGTCATCACGGTTGAACGACGGACGGTCGCTGTTGTAGCGAGGCCGGTCGCCACCGCGGTCGTCACGGTTGAAGGACGGACGGTCGTTGTTGTACCGCGGGCGCTCATTGCGGTCGCTGTTGTACCGAGGACGGTCGCCGCCACGGTCATCACGGTTGAAACGGGGACGGTCACCGCCACGATCGTCACGGTTGAACGACGGACGGTCGCTGTTGTAGCGGGGACGCTCGCCACCGCGGTCGTCACGGTTGAACGACGGACGGTCGTTGTTGTACCGCGGGCGGTCGTTGCGGTCGCTGTTGTAGCGGGGACGGTCGCCGCCACGGTCATCACGGTTGAACGACGGACGCTCACTGTTGTACCGGGGACGGTCACCACCGCGCTCATCGCGACGGGGGCGGTCGTCGAAGCGACGGTCGCCACCGCGGTCGTCGCGGTTGAACGACGGACGCTCGTTGTTGTAGCGGGGACGCTCCCCACGGATGCCGCGGGCCTCGTCGCGGCCGGCGCGCTGCTCGTTGCTCCAGCGCTGCTTGGGGGCGCGGTTGTCGGCTTCAGCGGGACGGTATCCGCGATGGTTCGGGCTCTTGCTGCCCGGACGGCGGTCGAAGCTGCGCTCGCCCGCGTCGGCGCTGTCGCCGCGCGAAGCGGGACGGCCACCGTTGTGACGGTCGTGAAACGACGTCTTCTTCGCGTAGCGCGGTTCGAAGTTCTGGGACGGACGTCCGCCCTTGGGCTTGCCACTCTTAGGCATGGGTATTCCTGACTGTCTCTGACACGAGAACAGCGCCCGCTCCGGCGCGCAGAGATCAGCGCAGGGCAGACATACCCGGACAATCGTCGGCCGGGGCCATTCATGTGATGGTTTATGAACCATCGGCCCCTGGGCTCACACTGAGTATCAAACGCCCGCGCGATCGCGGGTGCCCGAAGCCGACCCGACGAGTTTAGGGCACTCACCTGGGAAAGACCCCCGTACGATTGCGGGGTGACCTCGCTCTCCCCCACCGGTACCCAGATCCACCTCTCCCGCGGCGCCGTCACGGCGCAGATCGCTCAGGTCGGAGCATCCCTGCGCGCCCTCGCGGTCGACGGCGTCGACCTCGTCGCCCGCTACCCCGAGAACATGCCGACTCCGTCGTGCTCAGGCGTCGTGCTCGCGCCCTGGCCGAACCGGGTGCGAGACGGCATCTGGGATGACGCCGGAGCGAGCCGCCAGCTCGCCGTCACGGAGCCGGCCATGAACAACGCCAGCCACGGATTGCTGCGCTTCACCGCCTATGAGATCGAGCAGACGGATGCCGCGGCCACGCTGAGCGCGACGATCCACCCCCAGTCCGGCTACCCGTACGAGATCGCGACGACCGTGACCTATGCGCTGACGGACGCGGGCATCGAGGTCACGCACACGCTGACGAACCGGTCGGATGCTCCGGCCGCCGTCGCCCTCGGAACCCACCCGTTCGTCACGATCGGCGACGTCGATCCGCACGATCTCGTGCTGACCGTTCCGGCCGACACCCTCTTCGATGTCGATGAGCGGCTGCTTCCGACGGGCACGTCTCCCGCTCCGCAGCACCTGCGCGACGGCATCCGCCTCGGCGATGTCACGCTCGACACCGGCTTCGCCGATCTGCGCCGTGATGCCGACGGCCGCGTGCGCAGCACCCTCACGGCGCCGGATGGCCGCACGGTCGCCCTGTGGCAGGGCAAGGCGTTCGACTTCGTGCAGGTCTACACGACGACCGGTTATCCCGGGCAGCAGCTCGCGATCGCGATCGAGCCGATGACGGCGCCGGCCGATGGTCTCAACAGTGGCCTCGGCATCCGCCGTCTCACCCCCGGCGAGACGTGGACCCTCAGCTGGGGCATCGAACTGGCCTGAGGCCGGTTTCGTCGGCGCCCCGCATGGCGGAGCGCCGACGTGATCAGTCCTGCTGCTCGCGCAGCTCGCGGCGGGTCAACGCATGTTCGGGGTGCTCCTGGACCGGGGCCTCGTCCCCAGCATCCGCGCCCTGGTTGCGTGCGGCGCGACGCTCCTTGGCGCCCTCGACGAGGTTGTACAGCGTCGGCAGCACGACGAGCGTGAGCACGGTCGACGACACGAGACCGCCGATCACGACGATCGCGAGCGGCTGCGAGATAAACCCGCCGTGCCCGGTGATGCCGAGCCCCATCGGTGCGAGGGCGAAGATCGTCGCGAGTGCCGTCATGAGGATCGGGCGCAGACGCTTCTCACCACCGGCCTTGACCGCGTCGATGGTCGACAGCCCCTTCTCGCGGTACTGGTTGACGAGGTCGACGAGCACGATCGCGTTGGTCACGACGATGCCGATGAGCATCAGCACGCCGATGAGGGATGCGACGCCCAGCGGCAGGCCCGTGACGAGCTGCAGCAGCACCGCACCGGTCGCGGCGAACGGCACCGACACGAGCAGCAGCAGCGGCTGGCGCAGCGATTTGAAGGTCGCGACCATGACGATGTAGACGATGAGGATCGCGGCGAGCATCGCGAGTCCGAGCTGCGAGAACGAGTCGGCCTGCTGGGTGGCGACGCCGCCGATCTCGGCGCTGGCGCCATCGGGGAGGTCGACGGCTTCCAGCGCTGCGGTGACCGAGACCGTGGCGGTGGCCAGGTTGTCGGATGCCGGGGGCACGGTCACCGTCGCGGTGCGTCGGCCCTGCTGGGTCGTGATCGAGGTCGGCCCCTCGCGCTCCTCGACCGTGGCGATGTCGGCGAGTCGGATGATGCCCTGGGGCGTCGGGACGGCGAGTTCGCGCAGTTCCGCGATGGTCGTCGGCGGCTCGGATGCTGCCAGGTACACCGTCAGCGCGCTGTCGTCGATCTCGATCGAGCCGATCTGCTGCGGACGCATCGTGCTCGAGACGAGCTGCCCGACGGCGACCTCCGACAGTCCGCGCAGAGCCGCTTCGTCGCGGTCGACGGCGACGGCGATGTAGGGCAGGGATGCGGCGAGGTTGTCGGTGACCTGACCGATGCCGTCGCGGCCCTCGAGCTCCGCCACGACCGCGGCGGTCGCCTCGTCGAGCGCGTCGCCGTTCGGGGCCGTGATGTTGACCTCGATGTCGGTGGATCCGAATCCGGCCGCGGCGCTGACGCCGATCTCACCGACGTTCTCGAGGTCGGAGACGGCGTCGAGGACATCGGCGCGCAGCTGCTCCTGGTCGACGTCGGCGGAGGTCGTGATCGAGTACGTCACCCCGGCGCCGCCGGAGAAGGAGTCCATGAGCGCGGAGCCGCTGGATCCGACCGACACCTGCATGGTCTCGATGCCGTCGAGGTCGGCGAGCGCCTCTTCGACGACGAGAGCTGCGGCGTCCTTCGTCTCGAGGCTCGCGGTCGGGCCGAGGTCCTGCGTGACGGTCATGGTGTTCTGGCCGGTGTCGCTGAGGAAGTTAACCTTCATGAACGTCGCCGCACCGCCGGTCGCGACCAGCACGAGCACCGAGAGCACGACCGTGAGTGCGGAGTGCTTGAGGGTCCAGGCGAGGATCGGCCGGTAGGCGCGCTGCAGCTTGGTCGGCGGGGCGTCCGGATGCTCCGGGTCGATGACCGCGCCATCGGCGCCGACGAGTTCGGCACCGGGCTTGAGGAACCAGTACGCGAGCACCGGAACGATCGTGAGCGACACGAGGAGGGAGGCGACCATCGCGATCGTGACGGTCATCGCGAACGGGCGGAACAGCTCGCCGACCATGTCGCCGACGAACACGATCGGCAGGAACACCGCGACCGTGGTGATGGTCGACGCGGTGATGGCGGCGGCAACCTCGCGCACGGCGAGACGGATCGCGTCTCCCTTGTCGGCGCCGCCGACGTAGTGGCGCTTGATGTTCTCGATCACGACGATCGAGTCGTCGACGACGCGGCCGATCGCGATGGTGAGCGCGCCGAGGGTCAGGATGTTCAGCGAGTAGCCGAAGGCCTGCAGGCCGATGAAGGTGATGAGCACGCTCGTCGGGATCGAGATCGCCGTGACGATCGTCGAGCGGATCGACATGAGGAAGACGAGGATGACGATCACCGCGAAGACGAGGCCGAGCAGGCCCTCGGTGGCGAGCGTCTCGATCGACTGCACGATGAACGGCGCCTGGTCGAAGACGACCGTGAACTCGGCATCCGGGAACGTCTCGCGCAGCTCGTCGAGGGCGGCGAGGATGCCGTCGGAGACCTCGACGGTGTTCGCCGCGGGGAGCTTCGTGATCGACACGGACAGCGCGTCCTCGCCGTTCACGCGCGAGATCGATGAGGTCGGGTCGGTGTCGAGCTCCACCGTCGCGACCTCACCGATCGTGGCATCCGTCCCGACGATCGGGAGGGCGGCGATCGCGTCGATCGAGGTGATCTTCTCGCCGGTCTGGACCGTGAGCGTCTCGCCGTTCTCGGTGATGTCGCCACCGGGGAAGAGCGTGCCGTTCTGCTGCAGGGCCGAGTTGATGGCCTGCGTGCTCTGTCCGATCGCGGCGAGCGCGACCGTGTCGGGGGTGATCGTGATGCGCTGTGCGATGCCGCCGATGACCTGGGCGGCGTTCACGCCGTCGACGTCCTCGATCGTGGGGAGCACGACGTTATCGAGATCGGTCTGGGAGGCTTCGGCGTCTCCGAGTCCGCTGACGGCGATCTGGATGACGGGCAGGTCATCGAGCGAAAGGGCGAGCACCTGGGGCTCCACGCCATCGGGCAGGGTCGAGGAGATGCGGTTGATCGCCTGCTGCATCTTCTGCTCGGCGGTGGCGAGGTTCTCGCCATAGGCGAAGGTCGCCTGGATGATCGATGCGTTCGTCGTGCTCGTGGCGCTCGTGGATTCGAGCCCGGGCACGCCCTGGATGGCCCCTTCGACCGGCGTGGAGACGTCGTTCTCGACGACCTCGGGGGATGCTCCGGGGTAGGTCGACATGACGATCAGCGCAGGCAGCTCGAGCGAGGGGATGAGCTCCTGCTTGAGGTTCGTCAGCGCGAGGCCGCCGAAAACGGCGGCGACGATCGTGATGAGGGCGATCAGCGCGCGATTGCGGAGGCTGAGGACAGCGAGTTTCGACACGGGGAGACTCTCGATCGTGAGGGCGCTTAAGGGGTCGGGCTCAGTCTTTCACAGCGGGCGTTCAGCGGGCTGGGAACGTCAGAGCATGCTGCCGAGGGCGAGTCCTGCGAGCGCTGCGACGACGGATGCCGCGAATGTCACGACGATCTGCAGGATGGATGCGGGACGCTCGCCCTCACGCCAGAGGTCGACGGCGTCGAGCGCCGACGTGCTGAAGGTCGTGTAGCCGCCGAGAAGACCCGCGCCGACGATGAACGCGGCTTCCGGGAGGGACGCCGTCACGACTCCGAGCGCGAAGGACCCGGTGATGTTGACGACGATGATCCCCCAGGGGAACCGGCCGCGGGTGAGCGCCGTCACGCCGACGTCGGCGAGGTATCGCAGGCCCGCTCCGAACCCGCCGGCGACGCAGGCGAGCAGGAAGGTGACGACGTTCATCCCCCGCTCCCCCGTTCGCCGGTTCGACCGAGGCGCAGTCCCGTCGCGGCCGCGACGATGCCGAGCGCCAGGGTGAGCGCCGCGTACGCGATCGCCGGGAGGAGATCGAGGGCGGCAGTACCGACCGCGAACGCGCTGTAGGTCGTGAAGCCGCCGAGCGCCCCGGCGCCGAGGAATGTCCGCGCATCGGAGGAACTGGGCAGCCGTGCGGCGAGCACGCCGATCAGCAGAGCGCCGAGCACGTTGACGAGCAGCGTCGCCAGCGGCATCCCGCCGATATCCGGGACGAGGAGTGCGATGCCCAGACGCGCGGCGGTTCCCAGCATCCCGCCGCACATCACGAGCAGCAAGCGGCGGAGGGTCACGTCGCCACTGTAGTCGCGGCATCCGAGTGACGATGCCCGCGCGCGCTGTCAAGGCACTGGGCCCATCGGGGCGGAGCACGTTGAGTGGGCGCATGTCATCGCTGTGGAAGATCGCCCCGTCCGCTCCCGCCGGTTCGCCGTTCGTGTCCGGCGGACGCCACGATGCGATCGTCGTCGGCGCCGGCCTCACCGGTCTCAGCACCGCCGTGATGCTCGCACGCCGCGGCCTCGACGTCGCAGTCATCGAGGCCGGATCCCCCGGAGAGCTGGCATCGGGCTCGAACACCGGCAAGCTCTCCCTCCTGCAGGGCGACCGCCTCGGCGAGATCCGCCGTCAGCATCCGGCGGATCTCGTGCGCGCCTATGTCGACGCGAACCGGGCCGGCATGCGGTGGCTGCTCGCCTTCGCCGAGCAGGCCGGGGCCCCGTTCACCCGGCGCCGCGATCACGCCTACGCGGCGGGCAGGTCCGGGCTCGACAGCATCCGCCGCACCTATGAGGCGGCCCGCGAGGCGGGTCTGCCGGCGCGGATGCTGGCGGGCAGCGACGTCCGGGAGCTGCCGTTCCCCGTGGCGGGCGCGGTCGCGCTCGATGACCAGGTGACGATCGATCCGATGGCGCTCGTGGCGGCCCTGGCCCAGGAGCTCATCGCGGCGGGTGGGCGACTCCACACGGGCGTCCGGGTGACCGGCGCACGCGCGCTGCCAGAGTCGCGCATCGAGACAGCACAGGGACCGCTGTTCGCCCCGCACATCGTGCTGGCCACCGGGACGCCGATCCTCGATCGCGGGCTGTACTTCACGAAGGTGCGCGGGATGCGCTCCTGGTGCGTCTCGTTCCGAGTCCCGGGCGACGTCCCCGCGCAGACCTACATCTCTGTCGACGGCGGGACGCGCTCGATCCGCCCGGTCTCGCCCGGCGACGGCCCCGCCGACGCCGCGAACCTGATCGTCGGCGGCAACGGGCATCCGGTCGGCCGGGAACCGCATGAGGCCGCCGGCCTCGACGAGCTGGCGCACTGGACCAGGCGGCAATTCCCCGGCGCGGAGGAGACGCAGCGCTGGTCGGCCCAGGACTACGAATCGCACAATCTCATCCCCTTCGTCGGGGCGCTGCCGCGCGGCCTCGGCCGCATCCGTCTCGCGACCGGCTACGCCAAGTGGGGCCTGTCGAACGCACCCGCGGCGGCGCTGCGGCTGACCGCCGAGATCCTCGGTGATCCGCGCGACGACCGAGCGCCGTGGATGCAGACGATCGGCACCCGTCTCACGGTGCCCTCCGACATCGGCCGCGGCATCGCCGAGGGCGGAAGGGTCGCGGCCCGGATGGCGTCCGGGTGGGCGGATGCCGCGCGCCCGGTTCCCGTCGCGCGTCCGGCCGAGGGCGAGGGCGTCGTGGCCCGCTCGGGTGTCCGCCCGGTGGGGATCTCGACCGTCGATGGGGTCACGCGCGGGGTCGACGCGATCTGTCCGCACCTGGGCGGCGTGCTGTCCTGGAACGACGCCGAGTGCACGTGGGACTGCCCTCTGCACGCGTCGCGATTCGCCGCGGACGGCACCCGGATCGAGGGCCCTGCGGTGAAGGATCTGCCTCAGATCCCCCGGACCCCGGACGAGTGAGGTCAGCCCCCGAGCGGTGCGTCCCACCCCTGCTGCGGCGTCGCGCACGTCTCGCGGAACACGTACTGCGAGGCGAGTCGGCGCTGACTGCTGGTCCAGTCGATCGCGGGCCGGCGCTGCTCGGGCGGCAGATATCCGAGTCGGTAGACGGCCATGAGTTCCAGGTCGTCGGGCACGCCCAGCATCCGGACGATCTCCTCCCAGCGTCCCGGCGACTCCATGGGGAACGAGATGAACTGGATCCCCATGCCGAGCTCCACCGTCGTCAACCAGATGTTCTCCATGGCGGCTCCCATGCTGAACACGGAGTAGAACGACGAGAGCTGGCCCGGTCGGTATTCGCCGCGGTCGAGCATCACGCCCAGCAGCAGAGGCGAACCGGCCACGAGCTTGCGGTTCTCCGCGCCGAGGGTCTTCGGCACGCCCAACGCGTTCATGAGCTTCTGCCCCCGCTTGGTGAAGACCTGGCCGGTGAAGGGTCGCAGCGCTGCGGGCAGCTTGTCGAACAGCATCCCGCTGCGCTTCTCATCCATCTCGGCCTGCGAGAACCGGAAGTAGGGCTTGTACCTCTCGAAGAACGCGCCGTTCGACATCACCTCGGTCATGCTCTCGCCCGAGATGCGGGCGATGTCGGCGATCGTTTCGCGGTCCTCGATCACGACGAATCGCCACGGCTGACTGTTCAGCTGCGAGGGCGCGCGGCCCGCCGCCTCGAGCAGGATGCGCTGATCTCCTCGGAGACCGCATCGGGCAGAAATGCCCCGTTGGTTGTCTTGCGGCGGCGGATGGCGTCGAGCAGTTCCATGCGATTCACTTCCGATCTGGTCGGCGCGACCGGATCACGGCCGCGAGGAGGAAGGGGGCGGCGCCCAGCGCGATGAGGGGGTGACGCCGTGTCCGGGCGCCGACCCGGGCGATCACCGTCAGCGGCACGGCCGCCGGCATGAGCAGCAGGGCCGCATTCCGTGCGGCGGGTGCCGGGGATACGAGACCCGTGACGACGGCTGCGGCCGACGTCGCGCACGTGGCGATGTAGAGCGCATGGTGCATCCACCGGAAACCGCTCGTGTCGATGATGCGGGCGGCGACGGAGGCGCCCAGCGCGCAGTTTGCGGCGTAGGCGCCGGCCGCTGCCGCGAACAGCGGCGCGGCGCTCCTCGGGCAGCGGTGCCGGATCATGCGTCGACCCTATGCCCTCGGCGCGGAGGCGCACACCCCTTGACAGACTCGAGATATATCGTGTTATTGTGCCCAAACGCGATATATCTCGATATCGCCCGATCGAGGAGAGCACCATGCCCGAGAAATGGCTCATCGCCCCCGGCGAGGAACGCGTCATCGACATCGCTCAGGCCGCCCGGCTCAAGGTCGGCCTCGTCGGCGGACAGGTCGACATCATCGCGCGCGACGAACCCGGGATCCGCATCGAGGTGCACGGTGTGACGGTCAAGGACCTGCGCATCGAATCCGACGGCACCCAGATCGAGATCGACCATCCCCAGCTCGGCTGGGACAACTTCCTCGAGGTCTTCCGCAACTTCGGCGCCGGCGGCCCGCGCGCCGAAGTCAGCATCGCGGTCCCCCGGTCCATCGCCCTCACCCTCGGCGTGGTCAGCGCCGGGGCGCTCGTCTCCGGCCTCGCGAACGACGCCCGGCTCAACACGGTCTCCGGCGAGATCATCGTCGACACCCACCAGGGCGACCTCACACTCAACTCCGTCTCCGGCGACGTCCAGGTGCGAGCACTGACCGGCTCGACCACCGCCAACAGCGTCTCCGGCGACGTCTCGCTGACCGGCTCCGTGCGCAGGGCGATCGTCGACACCGTCTCCGGCGGCATTTGGGTCGACGCCGTCGGCGCCGTGAACGCCATCACCCTGAACACCATCTCCGGCGACAGCACGATCCGTCTCGAGGAGACCCTGCCGGCAAACTACGTGATCCGCTCGATGAGCGGCGGCGTCGTGATCGACGGCATCGACCGCGGCGGCTCGAAGCCGGTCAGCTATGCGGGTTCGGCCGGAGAGCTCGCCGGCTCGTTCGTCGACATCCGCAGCAACTCGGTGTCCGGAGACACCACGGTGCTGCGACGCCCCCTGCAGACCGTCGCCGATGACGCGGAGTGGGAATCATGAGCCCCGCGGTCTTCTCGCACGGCGATCTGCGCCTGTACCTGCTGTCGCTGCTCGCCGAGTCCCCGCAGCACGGCTACGGCATCATCCAGGCGCTGACCGAGCGCACCGGCGGCACGTACACCCCCAGCGCCGGCACGATCTATCCCCGCCTGGCGAAGCTCGAAGAGGAGGGACTCGTCACGAAGACGGCAGAAGGCCGCACGAGCATCTACGCGATCACGGATGCCGGACGCGCCGAGCTCGCCGCCCGCGAGGGAGACATCGCCGGCATCGAATCCGGTATCGCCGACTCGGTGCGCCTCATCGCCAGCGAGGTGCGCCAGAGCGTTCAGGATGCGATGAAGACGCTCCGCGCGGATCTCGCCGCGGCAGCGCACGAGGAGCGCATCCAGGCGACCACCCGACCCGCTTCGACGGCCGCCCCCGCGAGCTCGGCGAAGATCATCAGCCGTGAACAGCTGCAGCGCGCGGACGTCGCGGTCAACGCCTTCCGCGCGCGCGTGCGCACCGACATGCGCACGCATGTCGCGCACGGCGGGACGCTCACCGGAGAGACGGTCACAGCTCTCGAACAGGCATTGGATGCCGCGGCATCCGAGTTTGCACAGGCCCTCCGCGGCGGTGCCCGCTGAATCGCTAAGGTGACCAGCGGCGCCGGCGAGGGCCGCCGGGCGACCTCGAGGGATGACCATGAGCACGCCTGAACCGTCCACCTGCACCGCCGCGGATCTTCTCGACCCGCGCATCCCCAGCGCGACGCTCGGCGTGCTCGCCACCGCTCGCCCCGACCTGTGGGCGATGATCCTCGCGCACCCGAACTGCTACCCCGCCCTGAGCGCGCACATCCGGCGGCATCTCCCCTCCCTGGGCGTGCCGCAGCAGTCCGCCGTTCCCGCCGCTCCGATTCCGCCGTTCGCCAGAATCGTCGCAGCATGCGCCTACCTCGCCCCCGCGGCCGCCTCCCTGATGCTCATCTGCCTGTTCCTGCCCGGAGCGACCGTCCGCCAGCCCGCTGCGGGCTTCGAGCTGCGCAGCACGCAGGCCTCGGCGGGCGATTCGCCCGGCCTCGCGCTGCTCCTGCTCGCCACGATCGGCCTCCTGCTCGCCGGCATCCTCACCCGTATCCCCTGGACGAGGGTCACCGGCGCCGCCGCGGGGGTCCTGGCCGGCCTCCTCGGCACCAGCGCAAGCCTGTCGGCGCTGTTCCACCGGCTGCGCTTCAGCAGCGAGGTGCCCACCGAGCCGGTCCTGCTGGGACTCATCAGCCTCGCTCTGATCGCCGCGTGCGCGCTAATGCTGCTCGCCGCGAGCCCGGCGCCAGCGGTCGAACCGCGGCGTTAGTCCGTCCAGATCTCGCTCTGCTCATCGGGCACCGACTCCTCCAGAGGCACGACGAGCACCGACCGGTGCTGCCGGTGCGCCAGACGAGCGGCGACCGAGCCGGTGAAGAACTCGCGGATCGACTCGCCCAGGCCCCGCTTGCGCGTGCCCACGACGATGAGCTGCGCATCGAGCGTGTTCGCCAGCTGCTTCATCGCCAGAGCCGGGTCTCCCACGAGCTGACGAGCAGTCCAGGTGAGCCCGGAGCCGTCCAGTGCGGCCGCAGCCGCGGCGCGCACATCGTCGAAATCGGCGACGCCCGCCTCGCGGTTCAGATCGATCGGCGCGGAGTGCACATAGCCGTCGGGATCCTCATAGGTGACGAATCGCGTCACGTCGACGTGCACGATGACCAGGGGGGCGCTGAGCAGGCGAGCGAAGCGCGCCGCCTCGGACAGCACATGAGGCGCCTGCCCGGGCTGCAGACCCACGATCACGGCTTTCTGCAGAACCGCATTCTCGGCCGCTTCATCCGGATTCGGAGAGCTCGTGTCCACCATGAGAATCAGTCCTTTCACGTGCCGGTGAAGGCCAGAGGACCTGGCCCTCGTGCTATCCTGAATGCTACTCTTACCGGCCGCACGCCGGTGTCGTGAAACGCTGCGAACGCCAGCCCGTTCGACAGCTCAACTCGTTAGGGGGTCTCGCGCATGGGCCGTGGCCGTCAGAAGGCGAAACACACAAAGATCGCCCGGGAACTCAAGGCATATAGCCCGTCGGTGAACTACTCCGCACTGGAGCGCGAACTGGCGAATCCGTCCGACGACGAAGACGCCTACGTCGACAAGTGGGCGGATCAGTACGCAGACGAAGACGAAGACGAGCTCGAGAAGGCCTAGTCCTTTCTCGACCGTTGACCCCGCCACTTCGGTAGCGGGGTCTTTGTCGTGCCCCGGAACGGACATGTCGTTCACCAGCGTCCGTGACGCCGCTCCCACTCCTCCTCGACCGTGCGCCGACTGCCGGCAATGAAACCGAACGGGATCGCGACGATCAGGACGCCCAGAATCACCAGCAGGGGCACCCGCCAGCTCCCCGTCGTCTCATGGAGCACGCCCACGACAAGCGGGAAGCCCGCCGCGATCACGTAACCGACGCTCTGCACGAAACTGCTCAGCACGACGGCGCTCTCGGGCGTGCGTGAACGGATGCTGATGAGCACGAGCGCGAGCGGGAACATGACGCCGACGATGCCGAAGAGCCCCGTCCACAACCACACGGTGACCGGATTCGACCAGAGCAGCAGTCCCAGAACGCCCAGGAGGCCGGCGATCGACCCCACCGCGTAGACGGGGCGGGTGGCCTGGAACCGCACGACGAGCACCGGCACGAGCAACGACGCCGGAAGTCCCATCACGGCGAAGAGCGACAGCAGAAGACCCGCCTCCACCGCCGAGACGCCCGCGATCTCCGACACCATCGACGGCAGCCACGCGAATGCGACATAGGCCATGATCGACGACGTGCTGAACACGACCGCGATCGACCAGGCGAGCGGCAGGCGCAGCAGACGCGCGAAGAGGCGCGAGCTCGTCGGCGCGACCGCGATCGGGCCGGTCGACAGCACCGCGGGGTCAGCATCGGCAGCCTCAGTCCCGCGAGCAGCGGCCCCCGCCGGGAGGCCCGCCGTCCGACCCGTTGCGAGCATGAGCACCCACGGCACGATCCCCGCCAGGGCGAACACGCCCCACAGCCCCAGCGAAACCCGCCAGCCCGCAGCATCCGCCACCGGCACCGCGACCAGCGGCGGCAGCACCGTCGAGACGGCCATGGCCGTCGTGTACAGCGTCAGCATCACGCCGATGCGATCGGCGAAGTACTTCTTCACGAGCGGCGGCACAAGGATATTGCCCATACCCACACCGGCGAAGATCAGCGCGGTCGTGAACAGCAATGACAGCGAGCCACCGGCGAAACCGCGCAGCACGAGCCCCGCAGCGATAGCGGTGAGCGCGAGAACCGTGACCCGTTCGAGGCCGAACCGGCGCTCCAGCAGGGGCGTGCACAGGCCGAAGATCGCGAAGCACACCGGCGGCGCCGTGCCGATGAGGCCCAGCACGACCGCCGAGACGGCGAAGTCCGCCGCGACGTAATCGAGCAGCGGCGACAGCGACGCGACCGCCGAGCGCAGGGAGAACGCGCACAGCAGGATTCCCAGCAGTGCGAGGATGCGTCCTCTCGCCAGCGGCCGCGGAGCCGTCACGACGTCTGCGTGCTCTCCACCCAGTCGAGGTACTCCTGAGTGATGGTTCCGGTCACATAGCGACCGTCGAAGCAGCTCATGTCGAGGTCGGTGACATCCGAGCCGTCGATGATCGCCGCCTTGAGGTCTTCGACCTCCTGGTAGACGAGGTGGTCGACGCCCAGCTCCTCGGCGATCTCCGGGAGCGTGCGGCCGTGGGCGATCAGCTCATGCTTCGAGGGCATGTTGATGCCGTAGACGTGCGGGTAGCGCACGGGCGGTGCGGCAGAGGCGAACGTGACCGACTTCGCACCGGCATCCCGCGCCATCTGGATGATCTGCTTGCTCGTCGTGCCGCGCACGATCGAGTCGTCGATCAGCAGCACGTTCTTGCCCTGGAACTCGGTCGACATCGCATTGAGCTTCTGACGAACGCTCTTCTTGCGAACGGCCTGTCCGGGCATGATGAAGGTGCGGCCGACATAGCGGTTCTTGTAGAAGCCCTCGCGGTACTCGATGCCGAGCTTGCGGGCGACCTCCATGGCCGAAGGGCGCGCCGAGTCGGGGATCGGCATGACGACGTCGATCTTCTCGCGCGGAACGTGCTTCGCGATCGTGTCGGCCAGGCGCTCCCCCATGCGCAGACGCGACTCGTACACGGCGATGCCGTTCATGGTCGAGTCGGGACGAGCCAGGTAGACGTACTCGAAGGCGCACGGGAACAGCTGCGCGTCCTTCGCGCACTGACGGGTGTGCAGCTCGCCCTCATCGGTGATGAAGATCGCCTCACCGGGAGCAACCTCGCGCACGACCTCGTAGTCGCCGTTCTCGAGCACGAGCGACTCGCTCGCCACGATCCACTCGTCCTTGCCCGCGGCGCCGTCACGGCGGCCGAGGATCAGAGGACGGATGCCGTGCGGGTCGCGGAACGCGAGCAGACCGTAGCCGGCGATCACGGCGATCACGGCATAGGCGCCCTCGATGCGCTCGTTCGTGCCCGCGACGGCCTCGAAGATGCGCTCGGGGTCGAGGTCGACATCGCTCGTCGTGCGCTGCAGCTCACCGGCGAGAACATTGAGCAGCAGCTCGGTGTCGCTCGAGGAGTTCAGGTGGCGACGGTACTCCTTGGCCATGTCTGCCGTGAGCTCACGCGTGTTGGTGAGGTTGCCGTTGTGGATGAGGACGATGCCGTAGGGCGCGTTCACATAGAACGGCTGCATCTCCTCCTCGCTGGAGGCCGTGCCCTTCGTGGCGTAGCGCACGTGACCGAGACCCACGTTTCCGAGCAGCGAGCGCATGTCGCGCGTGCGGAAGGCCTCGCGCACCATGCCCTCGGCCTTCGTGACGTGCATGACGCCGCTCGGCTCGGCGGTCGCGATGCCCGTGGCATCCTGCCCCCGATGCTGCAGAAGCAGCAGTGCGTCGTAGATGTCCTGGTTGACCGGGCCGCCTGCGACCGCTCCGACGATTCCGCACATGGGGTGTTACTTCACTCCGTCCGCATATGCGCCGATCAGGCGCACAGCTCCACCATCGACGCCCTTGGCGCTCTCTTCGAACTCTCCGGCCGGGCGTGCACCCATGCCGACCGTCGCGACCTGCCAGGCATCGATGCCCTCAGCCGCCAACGCCGCGATCGCGGCATCCTTCTGGCTCTGATCGATGACCGCGAGGAAACCGATGCCCAGGTTCCACGTGCCCTCGGTCTCGGTCAGCTTCGTGCCCGAGATGTCGCTGAGCACCTGGAAGACCGGGCTCGGCGCCCACGTCGACCGGTCGACCTCGGCCCAGCTGCCGACCGGCAGCACGCGGGCGAGGTTCGCGGCGATACCGCCACCCGTGACATGGCTGAGCGAGTGCACCGACCCCTCGGCCAGCTTCTCGATCAGGCGGAGCAGGGGAAGCGTGTAGAGGCGGGTCGGCTCGAGGAGCGTCTCGCCCCACGTCGTGCCGAACTCTGCCGCGGCGTCACCGTAACCGATCCCCGCACCCGCGATGATGTGACGAACGAGCGAATAGCCGTTGGAGTGCAGACCGCTGGAAGCCAGCGCCAGCACCACATCGCCGTCCTTCACGCGGTCGGCGCCGAGAACGGCATCCGCCTCGACGATGCCCGTCGCGGCACCCGCGACGTCGTAGTCGTCGACGCCCAGAAGACCCGGATGCTCGGCCGTCTCACCGCCGACGAGGGCCGTGCCCGTCGCCGAGCAGGCATCGGCGATGCCGCGCACGATGTCGGCGATGCGCTCGGGGAAGACCTTGCCGCACGCGATGTAATCGGTCATGAACAGGGGCTTCGCCCCCACCACGACGATGTCGTCGACGACCATGCCGACGAGATCCTGGCCGATCGTGTCGTGCTTGTCGATGGCCTGCGCGATCGCAACCTTCGTACCCACGCCATCCGTGCTCGTCGCCAGCAGGGGCTTCGTATAGCCCAGCAGCGCGCTCGCGTCGAAGAGACCGGCGAAGCCGCCCACACCTCCCAGCACTTCCGGTCCGTGCGTCGCGCGCACGGAAGACTTCATCAGCTCGACAGCACGGTCACCCGCAGCAGTATCGACACCGGCATCGGAATAGGGGTTGGTGGGAGAGGCAGCCACGCGATAAGACTACCGGTCGTCAGGCGATGGGAAATCCGCTTCCGCCACTCCGGTGCGCTTCCTCCCTAGGATGGGGCCATGGCCGACAAGCCGCAGTGGCTCATCCGCGAAGATGCCGGGGTTCCGGTGCTCGTCGCGCTCGCCCTGCGCCAGAAGCTCGGAATCCGCGAGCCCTCCGGGCTGCCGACGCTACGCGATCTGCCCGTGCGCGCGCCCGACGCGATCGATGCTTCCGAGCGGCTCGAGAAGCAGTGGCTGCGCTACTGGAACATGACGGTCGAACCGCGCTCCCATCATTCCGATGTGCCGCTCGAGCTCATCGACGGCTTCGAATCGCATCTCGCACTGCCCCAAACCGGCGCGGAAGAGCTGCGCACCGCGATCGCACCGCTCGCCGCGGCCGCAGAGCAGTACGCCGACGCGGCCCGCAAGCGCTACTTCGAGACGATGAAGACCGCGACCGGAGGCGGCGCCTACCGCGCCTACGCCAGCGCGATCGCCGAATTCGAGCGGGACATCGGGCGCCGCGCGCACTCGTTCGAGCTGAATGTGCAAGTGCTGCCGTTCTCGCAGCGCGGCATCTGGTGGATCGGAGATCTCACGGTCGCCGTCACCGACGGCATGCGCCGTGACGTGGTCGCCTTCGATTCAGCGATCCGCCCCATCATCGCCGAACTCGCCTGAACGAGCCGGCTCGGAGCACGGCCGGCGCTCAGTCCTCGGCGACGATCGTCTCGCGGTCGACCCGAACCACCCGGTCATGGCGGCGCGCGATGCGCTCGAGCAGAATCGCGACGAGACCGCCCAGCCCGATGCCGATCGGCACCATCCACAGCAGCGCGAAGCCGAAGACCTGCCCGGGAGGGTAGACGACGTTCAGCGCCGTCGACGGCTCATAGCTGCCGGTCATCGTGATGATGCCGGCCGCGATGATCCCCAGCACGGCGCCCAGCGCCATGAATACGCCATAGCGCGGCACACGCCGGACGGTCGCTTCGACGGGAGCGGAGGATTCGGGGGCAGACATATGCCTATTGTCCCATCACCCTCTGTGAGAGGCATCCGCTCCCGTCCCAGCGATCAGATCTGACCGATCTCCTCGCGCTTCTCCGCCTGGAAGGCATCCTCACGACGCCCGTGCGCCCAGTACGCCGACAGCGACATCTGCGTACGATCCAGACCCCGCTCATCCGTCAGATACGGACGCAGCTGCTTCATCTCACCGCGCTCGCCGTGCGCGAAGACCTGCACGCGCCCCTCACGCCAGGGCATGGCCAGGATCGCATCGGCGAGCAGCGTCGTGGTGCCCGCCTCAGCGTCGCCGCGGTGCAGCCACTGCACATCGATCCCGGCCGGATGCACCAGTTCGAGCTGCTCGTCGGCGTTCTGCACCTCGACGAAGGCGACGCCGACGGCATCCGCCGGCATCCTTTCCAGAGCTGCGGCGATCGCCGGGATCGCCGACTCGTCGCCGGCCAGCAGATGCCAGTCGGCCTCCGGATCAGGCGCATAACCGCCGCCGATGCCTCCGAGGACGACCGCATCGCCCGGTTCGGCGGAGGCCGCCCACGGACCCGCGACCCCCTCGTCGCCGTGCGTGACGAAGTCGATCCAGATCTGGCCGTTCTCCAGATCGAAACGGCGGATCGTGTACGTGCGCCGCGTGGGCATCAGCTCCACGGGAAGCTTCTCGCGCAGCGCCTCCATGTCGTAGGGCGGCGTCAGATTCGCCTCGGCCGGCGCGAAGAGCATCTTCGTGTAGGCGTCGGTGAACCCGTTGTCGGCGACGGCCGCGATGCCGGGGCCTCCGGCGACGATGCGCACGAGGTGCGGGGTCAACCGGATCCGCTCGATCACCTCGAGCACGATCTGCGGACGCTCGGGGCGGCGCCCTCCGCGGGCGGGACGTTCGGGGGCAGTCATTCTGTCTCCTTCGCTCATGAGCACAAGCACGCAGGCCCGAGGCCCGCGAACCGGCAGAACCGGACGCGGACCTCGGACCGTGCAATGTGCGGTTGGATCAATCCTGACTGATGGACGCGGATGCCGGGGTGCGGCGGCGCTGAATCAGCATTCCGCCACCGACTCCCGCGCCGGCCACCAGTACGCCGATGAGGATCCAGGCCCACAGCGGGAACCCGGCCTCGGCGGAGATCGGCTCGATCTGGGCAGTGGTCACCGCAGCGGCCTCCGGCTCGGACGCCTCCTCTTCCGCGACGGGGGCGATGCCGCACTCCTCCCCGACGGGGATGCTGAACGACACCGGGTCGAACGCTTCACCGGCGGCGTAGGTGCCGAAGGCTGCCGAGCCGCTCTCCGTCAGCACGGACTCCGCACCCGAGAGTGTGATGACACCGTTCTCAGTGACGGCATCCGCCATCGAGAACTCCACGAAGCGAACGCTCTTCTGATCGACCGCCTCGCCGCCCTGGGTCGTGCCCGTGATGTCGAATACGAGGTACCCCGTGTCGCCGGCGAGTTCGACTCGCGCATTCGACAGGTGCGTGTTCAGCGCGCCGTCGTGACCGTTGAAGACGATCGTTCCACCGAAGTCGACCAGGCCGTTGCCGGTCTCGTCATCGTATGAACCGGTGCCGTCGCCCCACACGAACTCCGGGTAGCGGTACTCGAGGCCCTCGAGCTCCCACCCACCGTGGGCGATGCCCTCGATGTAGTTGCGGAAGCTCTCCTTGTAACCCCAGTTGAGCGTGGCGCCCTCGACCGTGCACTGGCCGATGACGGCCGCCGTCTCGCGCTCGAGCGTGAACTCGAGCCCGCGGTCGACCGACCCCTGGAAGGTGATCGTGTGCGCACCGTTCTCGAGCGTGGCGGGCAGCGTGCCCGTCCAGCTCGCAACGCCGTTCGCATCGGCGGTCACCGTGTCGAGCAGCACGGGCGTCGGGTAGACGACGACCTTGATGCCCTGCTCGCCGGCCTGGAAGCCATCGGCCGAGACCGTCGCCTTCTCGCCCGTCTGCAGCGCTTCGAGGTTCTCGGCGTCGATCATGACGCCCTGGCTCGCCGGCGGTGCTGCCGGCAGCGTCGCCTTCGGCGCGACGGATGCCGCGGCCACCGTGCCGACCGTGCCGCCCGGTGCTGCTGCGGGAGTGCCGACGGTGAAGGTCACCGGGTCGAGCACCGTGCTGTAGCCGTTGAGGACGCTGCTCTGGCCTGCGGCCGTGAGCGCGGTCGGTGCGGCGGTGTAGGTCACCGCACCGTTCGCCGTCGTCTTGGTCGCGGCGGCCAGGTTGACCGTCGCGAAGGCGACGCGGGATCCGCCGTGCGTGACGTAGAGCGTCGCGTTGGATGCCGAGGTGATCTCGATCCGCGGGTTCGACACCGTGACGTCGAGCACACCGTGGTGTCCGGTGAAGCGCACCGATCCGGTGTATCCGACCGATCCGAGACCCGTCTTCACGTTGTACGTGCTGCCCGCGGCCTGGCCGAACTGGAAGAGTCCGCCGGAGCGCGTCGCGCCGTTGAAGACGCTGATCTCGCCCTGCGCGATGCGACCCGTGATGTAGCTCACGAACGACGACGAGATCGCCCAGCGCATCGAACCGCCCGCGACAGAAGCCGGCGGGGTGGTCGGCTTCGCCGGGGTTTCGGGCTTGTTCGGCACCTCGGGCTTGTCGGGGCCGTTGGGGTCCTCGCCGCCACCGTTGCCGAACGCGATCGGAACAGCCAGCTCATTACCCGCGACCGTCGCACCACCCGCAGCAATCGAGAACACCGCAAGCCTCGCACCCGGAATCGGCTTCGCCGCCAACGCCTCATCCAACGACGCCTGATCGATCTCGACCGTCCACGAAGCACTCACCGTGCCGTCCGCGTTCACCGTCCACTTCGTCGGAGCGGCCGTCGCCGCCTCATCCGACACCCACGTCGAGAACGCATTCGCACGATTCGCCGACGCAGCACCCTCAGACGGACGCCAATCCTCAGCAAGCCACCCGACCTGCAGGTAGAAACCGGCCTTACCCGGCGTGTACTTGCCATCCGCCGAACCGTCGTAGTTCTCCGCCGTGACCGTGATCGACTCACCGGCCGGGTTCAGCCCCTCGGTCTTCGACACCGTCAACGACGGAACAGCCTCATCCGCGAACGCGATCGGAACAGCCAGCTCATTACCCGCGACC
The DNA here is from genome assembly GCF_054798215.1 of Microbacterium sp. GXF6406. Lineage (NCBI taxonomy): Bacteria > Bacillati > Actinomycetota > Actinomycetes > Micrococcales > Microbacteriaceae > Microbacterium > Microbacterium sp. GXF6406. The sequence continues at coordinate 45,218 of NZ_JBSJZH010000005.1, forward strand.
GTCGCACCACCCGCAGCAATCGAGAACACCGCAAGCCTCGCACCCGGAATCGGCTTCGCCGCCAACGCCTCATCCAACGACGCCTGATCGATCTCGACCGTCCACGAAGCACTCACCGTGCCGTCCGCGTTCACCGTCCACTTCGTCGGAGCGGCCGTCGCCGCCTCATCCGACACCCACGTCGAGAACGCATTCGCACGATTCGCCGACGCAGCACCCTCAGACGGACGCCAATCCTCAGCAAGCCACCCGACCTGCAGGTAGAAACCGGCCTTACCCGGCGTGTACTTGCCATCCGCCGAACCGTCGTAGTTCTCCGCCGTGACCGTGATCGACTCACCGGCCGGGTTCAAACCCTCCGTCTTCGAAACGCTCAGCGCAGGAACCGCCGGCTCCGGCTCGACCGGGGTCGTCGGGTCTGTAGGTTCCGGTTCCGTGGGCTCCGGGTCCGTGGGCTCCGGGTCGACCGGCGCGGTCGGCTCGGGAGTCGGCTCCGGCTCAGCCGGGGGGAATACGGCATCCCACTGCGCCGCCGTGATCCCGACGGTCGCACGGCCATAGAGGTTTTCGGGAGTGAAAGCGCTGTGCTGCTTCCAGAGCACGACCTCGTAGGAGCGCTCACGGTCCAGCTTCTCGGCCGGGGCGTTCAGCACGAACGAGGCGGCACCATCCTTCACCGAGGGGAACGGCAGCGCGAAGGCGACGTACGACTGCTCGTTCAGCGCCGCGTCGTTGCCCTGCTCGATGAAAGCACCATAGAGACCCGCGACCTCGGGAAGCCCCGTGGCGTTCACCGCGATCTCGAGGCCGCTCTCGGATGCGCTCACGCTGGTCGCGATGCTCGCGCCATCGGCGGCCATCGCCGTCGGCGCGGTGATCGTGGTGAACAGCGCCATGAGCACGGCGATGAGAGCCGCCACTGCTGCGCGTGAGCGATGCTGTATCGCTCGGGACTCGGTGTGATTCACGGATGCCTCCTGGCATACGGCTGCGCTCGGGCGCACAGCCGATGAGACCCTTCCGGGCCGATGCAATGGGTAAAATTGGTTAGGCTTAGCTAACCTCCATCTCGAACTTTATCCTGCTCGAGACTGTCGCGTCAAAGATTAGGACAGGCTTCCCTATGCGCTCTCCGCTCCCCCTGCTCGTCGCCGCCGCGCTCGTGATCGGCCTCGCCGGGTGCGCGTCCCCTGCGGCGAACGCCGGAGCAGAGGGCGAAGCATCCGATTTCTGCCCTGCGGCTGCCCTCCAGCTCTCCGAGCTCGATCTCGTCGACGACGTGCGCGCGGCGACCGGCGGCTCCACCGCCTGCCTGCCCGCGCACGCCATCGACCCGGTCTCCGACACCACCGCGCCCGAACTTCCCGTGACCGTCATCGATGCCGAAGACCGCGAGGTCGAGGTCACCGACGTCAGCCGCATCCTCGCGATCGACATCTCGGGCACGATCGCCTCGACCGTCTTCGCCCTCGGCATGGGCGACAACGTCGTCGGTCGCGATTCATCGACGGCCTTCGACGGCACTGAAGATCTGCCCGTCGTCACGAAGACCGGGCACTCGCTGAACCCCGAGGCCATCCTCGAGCTCGCCCCGACCGTCATCCTCACCGACACGACGATCGGCCCGAAGGAGGTCCGCCAGCAGCTGCGCGACGCCGGCATCCCCATCGTGGTGATCTCCGACGACCTGCGCCTGGACAACACCGACCAGCTCGTCACCGAGGTCTCCACCGCGCTCGGCATCCCCACCCGCGGCGCCGCGCTCATCGAGCAGGTCGACACGCAGCTCGACGCGGCCCTCGCCGAGATCGCCGAGGTCATCCCCGCCGACGAGGACGACCGGGCCCGCATGCTGTTCCTCTACGTGCGCGGCAACGCCAACGTCTACTACATCTTCGGCAAGGACTCCGGCGCCGACTCCCTCATCGACGCGGTCGGCGGCATCGACGTCGCCACCGAGATCGGCTGGGAGGGGAACAAGCCCATGACCGCCGAGGCCCTCGCCGCCGCGCAGCCCGACGTGCTCGTCATGATGACCGACGGCCTCGAATCCGTCGGCGGCCTGACCGGTCTCATCGAGCGCGTGCCGGCCGTCGCCGAGACGCCGGCCGGTCGGAACCAGCGCGTGATCGACATGGCGGATGCTGAGATCCTCAGCTTCGGGCCCCGATCGCCCGAGGTCGTGCGTGCGATCGCCCGCGCCCTGTACGCCCCCGCCTCCGGCGAGACCACCGCTGCCGAGCCCGCCGAATGAGCGGCGAGGTCGTCACACCGACTCCCGCTCGGCACAGATGGCTGCGATTCACGGTCGTCACGATCGTGCTGACAGCGGCACTGGTCATCACGTGCCTCGTATCCCTCGGCAGCGGGCAGTACCAGCTATCCCCGGGCGAGATCATCGGCATCCTGCTGGGGAACTCCGATGACCCGCCCGCGACCGGTGTGATCTTCAACATCCGCCTGCCGCGGCTCGTGCTCGGCGTGCTCGTCGGCGCCGCCCTGGCCGTGTCGGGCGTGCTCATGCAGGCCATCTTCGGCAACCCGCTGGCGGATGCCAGCGTTGTGGGCGTCTCATCGGGAGCCGCCCTCGGAGCCGCCGCGAGCCTGACCTTCGGGCTGTCGACGTTCGGGATGTGGACGACACCCGGCATGGCTTTCATCGGCGGCCTCGTCGCCGTCTTCTCCGTCTACTTCATCAGCCGATCCGGAGGCCGCACCGAAGTCGTCACACTCCTGCTGACCGGTATCGCGATCAACGCGATCGGCGGCGCCGGCATGGCATTCCTGACCTTCCTCGGAACGACCTCCACGCGCGAGCAGATCGTGTTCTGGCAGCTCGGCTCCCTCAACGGCGCCCTCTGGCAGAACATCGCGATCGTCGCCCCGCTGACCGTCGTCGGCATCATCGCAGCGATCGCCGTCGCACACCGCCTCGACCTCTTCGCCCTCGGCGAGCGCACCGCCCGACACCTCGGCGTCAACGTCGAAGCACTGCGCATCGTGGTGATCGTCACCGTCGCGGTGCTCGTCTGCGCGGCCGTCGCCTTCGCGGGCATCATCGGATTCGTGGGTCTCGTCATCCCGCACCTCATGCGCATGACGATCGGCCCCGCGCACCTGCCGCTGATCATCTCCTCGACCGTGGGCGGCGCACTGCTGATCGCGCTCGCCGACCTCGTCGCGCGCACCGCGGTGCCGCTGGCGGATATGCCGATCGGCATGATCACCTCGCTCGTGGGAGGGCCGTTCTTCCTGTGGCTGCTCGTTCGCACGCGTCGTCGTTCGGGAGGATGGGCATGACCGCTCGCCTGACAGCATCCGCCATCACCGTGCGCCCGGCATCCGCCGGACGCGCGATCCTCGAGGATGCCTCGATCGAGGTCAATCCGGGCGAGATCCATGCCCTCGTCGGCCCCAACGGTGCCGGAAAATCGACGCTGTTCAGCGTTCTCTCCGGTGACCTCACCCCCGAATCCGGCGACGTCCTTCTCGACGGGCGCCGCGTTTCGGACATCCGCCCGCGCGACCTCGCACGCCTGCGCGCCGTGCTTCTGCAGGAGAATGCCGTGTCGTTCCCCTTCTCGGCCGAGGAGGTCGTGCGCATGGGGCGCGCCCCCTGGGCGCGCACCGAACACGAAGAGCACGACGACGCCATCGTCTTCGAGGCCATGCGCGCCACAGAGGTCGACGGCCTCGCGCACCGCTCCGTCTCCTCACTGTCAGGCGGCGAGCGCGCCCGCGTCGCCCTCGCCCGGGTGCTCGCGCAGAAGGCCCCGATCATGCTGCTCGACGAGCCCACCGCGGCGCTCGACCTCAAGCACCACGAGGACGTCATGCGGATCGTGCGCGCGACCGCGGATGCCGGGGCCACCGTCGCCGTCGTCCTCCACGACCTGAATGCCGCACTGGCGCACGCCGACCGGCTCACCCTCCTCGCCTTCGGCCGGGTCATCGCTTCGGGCACCCCCGCCGAGGTGCTCACCGCCGAGCGGATCGAGCAGGTCTACGGCCAACCCGTCGACGCCTTCCCGCACCCGCTCACGGGCGTGCCCCTGGTGGTTCCGCGCCGCTAGGAGTCGACGCCGGCCCTACGGCCGCAGCGGCAGCAGGTCCGACAGATCCGCGCGCACGCCCGAGGCGATCACGCGGCCGGCGGCGACGGCATCCGCCCACGCCTCGGCGCCCGTCGCGAGCGCGACCCAGGTGGGAGCATCCATCTCGACGACGTTCGGAGGCGTCCCGCGAGTATGCCGCGGCCCCTGCACGACCTGCACCGCACCGAACGGCGGCACCCGAACCTCAACACTGTTGCCCGGCGCCTTCTCATCGAGCAGCTGCAGCAGATACCGCACCGCGGTCGCCGACGCCGTGCGGGCCGGCTTCTCGCCCGCCGCCGTCGCGGTGCGCACAGCGTCCAGTGCCGCGCGTCCGTCGGCGATGTCGATCTTCTTGGCCATCAGCCCAGAGTACGTCGCCTCGTCATTCGGACGCGTAGGCGGCAAGCGTCCGCTCCGATTCGGGCCGCAATCCTGCAGAGCGGGCTAGCCTCGGAGCATGAGCATGCGTCCTGACTCGCACGGAGCGCGCGACGATCTGCTGCACGCCGTGGCGACCGGCGACTGGACGCCACGGATCCTCCCGCAGATCCCTCAGGGGACCGCCGCCCGCGAATCCGCGGTGCTCATCCTGTTCGGTGTGCTCGACAGCATCCCGGCCGGCACCCGCCACACACCCGTCGCGAAAGACCTCGACGTGCTGCTGCAGCGCCGCTCGCCGACCCTGTCGTCGCATCCGGGACAGGTGTCCTTCCCAGGCGGGGGACGCGATGCGGAAGACTCGGATGCCATCGCCACCGCCCTGCGCGAAGCCGAAGAGGAGACCGGACTCGACCCGACCGGCGTCGAGATCCTCGCGCGGCTCCCCGAACTACCCCTCGCCGCGAGCAACCACCGGGTCACACCCGTGCTCGGCTGGTGGACGCGCCCCTCGAAGGTCGCCGCCGTCGATCATGCCGAGACCGTGGACGTCTTCCGCGCGCCCGTCGCGCAACTCCTCGATCCCGCGAACCGGTTCCGCTCGGTCACCCGCCGCGGGGCCATCGCCTTCCGCGGACCCGCGTTCGATCTCGACGGCACCATCGTGTGGGGATTCACCGCCATGGTGCTCGATCGCATCTTCGACGCATGCGGGTGGTCCGTGCCGTGGGACGAGAGCGTGGAGCGTCCGATCACGCGCTGAGAGCGCGACATCCGAAGACATGAGAGGACGGACGCCGTGCGGCATCCGTCCTCTCACGTCGCGGTCGACTCAGCGGTCGAAGCGCTCCCCCTGCGGGTTGGACGGCAGGATCGTGAACACGAGCACGACCAGGGCGCCGGCCGAGGTCAGCGACAGGAACCAGAACGGGCCGGCGAAGTTCGCGTCGTGCAGTCTGCGCCAACTGATCGCGAGGCTCGGAACGATGATCGCCAGGCTGAACATCCCCATGGCGATGAAGATGATGACCGCGATGCCGGCAGTCACGCCGCTGCCACCTCCGTTGTACTCCTGCGCGGCGGAGGTGCCGAGGAGAATGGAACCGAGAACGACCGCGACCGCCGACACCAGCACGACGAACAGCTGCACGAACCAGTACTCGCTGCGCGATGCACGGCCCGAGAAAGTGGCGTACTTCTTGAAGAAGCGGCTGAGCGCCTGACCGAACGTCGCACCGTACAGCGGCAGAGTCAGATCATCGGGGTGGCTCGCACCGCGCGGCGCAGCAGGCACATAACCCAGATAACCGGGGGCGCCGTACCCGGCCGCCGCGTGCCCCTGGTAGCCGGGGTGGGCGGCGGGGTAACCGGGCTGCGCCCCCGCGTAGGCCTGCTGGGGTGCGGCGTACCCGGGCTGCGCACCCGGATGGGTCGGCTGCGCACCGGGGAATGCCTGCGGGGCTCCCGGATACGTCGGCGCGGTCGGGGTTGCGGGCGCCGCGCCGAAACCGGGTGCTGGGGCAGGTACAGAGGCGGGTGCCGACGGGTATGCGGGCACCGCGGCTGCGGGCGAGGCATCCGTCGAATTCTCTGCACCGGCGGATGCGGGCGGCTGATAAGTCGGCGTCGGCTGGTGCGGCTGCGGCGGCTCGTACGGCTGCTGGTCGGACATCGATGCTCCCTCCGGGCGTGGCATCCGGAGCGCACCCCCACGTGTCGCGAGCCTATCAATATGCTGTGACGCATACCCGTTCATCGGGGCAACGAGGGTACGCGGGCCGCGCGCGCGTCGGTAGTCTGGAGCCGTGAAGATTCTGGTCCTCGGTTCCGGTGCCCGTGAGCACGCGATCATCCTCGCCCTGCGGGCGGAAGACACTCAGCACGAGATCTTCGCCGCCCCCGGCAACGCCGGCATCGCGCAGGACGCGACGCTCGTCGCCCTCGATCAGCTCGATGGCGGCGCCGTCACGACGTTCGCCAACGAGAACGGCATCGACCTCGTCATGATCGGCCCCGAGGCCCCTCTCGTCGCCGGTGTCGCCGATGCGCTCCGCGAACGCGGCATCCCCGTGTTCGGCCCCGGCAAGGCCGCCGCCCAGCTCGAGGGCTCGAAGGCCTACGCGAAGCGGATCATGGATGCCGCGGGAGTGCCGACCGGACGCGCGGTGCGCGCAGCATCCATCGCCGACGTCGAAGCCGCCTTCGACGACCTCGGCTCCCCCTACGTCGTCAAGGCCGATGGCCTCGCCGCCGGCAAGGGCGTCATCGTGACCGACGACCGCGCCGCAGCCCTCGCGCACGCCGAGCAGTACCTGCCCGCAGGCCCCGTTCTCGTCGAGGAGTTCCTCTCCGGCCCCGAGGTCTCCCTGTTCTTCCTCTCCGACGGCGACACGGTCCGCCCGCTCAGCCCCGCGCAGGACTTCAAACGCGCCTACGACGGCGACGCGGGCCCCAACACGGGCGGCATGGGCGCCTACTCGCCCCTGCCGTGGCTTGCCGACCAGTTCGGCAGCGAGCAGGAGTTCGTCGCAGAGGTCACCGAGACCGTCGCGCTCCCCGTCATCCGCCAGATGGATGCTGAGGGCACCCCCTTCATCGGCCTCCTCTACGCGGGGCTCATCCTCACCCCCGCAGGCATCAAGGTCATCGAGTTCAACGCCCGCTTCGGCGACCCCGAGACCCAGGTCGTGCTGCCGCGTCTGCGCACGCCCCTCTCGGAGCTGCTCCTCGCCGCAGCATCCGGAAACCTCGAGGACCAGCCGCAGCCCGATTTCTCCGACGACGTCGCGATCACCGTCGTGCTCGCCAGCGAGGGCTACCCGGAAGCACCGCAGACCGGACGCCAGATCGCCGGCCTCGCCGCCGCTGCCGCCATCGATGGCGTGCGCCTCGTGCACGCCGCGACCGCGGGCCCCGACGCCCCGGGCGGCGACCTGCTGGCGACCGGCGGCCGCGTCCTCAACGTCGTCGCGACGGGGACCGACTTCGCCTCCGCCCGGGCACGGGCCTATGAAGCCATGGGCCTCATCGACCTCGACGGCGGGCACTTCCGCACCGACATCGCGGCGCGCGTCGCGAAGTAAGCGCGCATCGTTCGACGGCCCGCCCCGGCACTGTCCGGGGCGGGCCGTCGGCGTTTTCGGACGGGCTGGCTGACAGTTGTCAGCGGATTCGACACATGTCAGTCCAGAACGGGCGGATGCGCCGACAACCGTCATTCAGACGGACAAGTGTCAGTCACGACGGTGGGTCGGGTGATGAAGCGGGCCGCCGCTACAGGGTGATCCAGTAGCGGCGCAGCAGCGCGTGGCCCTCCTCGGGCATCTCGAGCTTGTCCTCCAGCACCCCGCCGGCGCCCTCGATCGTGCGGAACGATCCGGGGTTGTCGTCGTCGCAGGTGAGCATGACCCGCTCGAGCCCGAGCTCGCGAGCACGGTCGAGCGCCAGGGCGAGGCCCGTGCGCGCGTATCCCTGCCGGCGACGGGTCGGGCGCACCGCGTAGCCGATGTGCCCGCCGATGCGGCGCAGCCAGTCGTTCAACTCGTGCCGGAATGACACGAAGCCCACGACCTCATCGGCATCGACGATCCAGTAGAGGTCGTTGTGCACGTACCCCTCCGGCGCGGGGATGCTCGTATCGGCCATCTGCTCGGCCTTCGCGATGAGTGCGTCCAGCGTCTCGCGATCGCCGGCGACCGGCGCCGTCGTACCCGATCCGTCGATGTGCACGCCGTCGAATTCGGTGACGGCGGATGACCAGGAGTCGAAGAGCTCAGCGGTGGGACGGATCAGACGAACACTCATCCGCCCATCTTTCCGCCACCGGCTTCCGCCACCCAAATCCGGGTCAGGCCCGCTGCTTCGCGGGGTTGCCTCGAAGGAACAGGCACGCGACGAGCGACAGCAGGATCGCGCAGGCGGGCAGCAGGATCGCCTGCCCCATGGCCGCGGCGAAACCGGTCGCGACGACGTCGGGCAGCGTGCCGCCGCTGATCGATCCCGCGGCATCCGCCGACCCCGGAAGATTCGCCTCGAGACGCGCCTGCATGAACACCGCGATCGCGGCGGAGCCGAGCACCGACCCGACCGTGCGGGTCGTGTTGTAGATGCCCGATCCGGCACCGGCATCCCGCGGCGACAGCCGGCGCGTCGCCGTCGTCGCGAGCGGACCCCACATACCCGCGCTGCCGATGCCCATGACAGCGGAGGGCAGCAGGAACATCCAGATCGGGGTGTCCACGTTCGACAGCGCCGCGTACCAGAACAGCGACGCCGAGACGAGGACGAGCCCCGGCACGAGGATCACGCGCGGGTCGACGCGGTCGAGCAGCTTGCCGACCGGCTGCGCGAGCACGCCCGAGATCACCGCCATCGGGATCATCAGCAGTGCCGACTCGGTGGGCGTAAGCCCACGCGCCGTCTGCAGGAAGAACATCAGCGGCAACGTCTGCGCCGTGATCGTGAACCCGACGCCGGCGATCGCGATGTTCGAGGCCGAGAAGTTGCGGTCGCGGAACAGCCCGAGCGGCACGAGCGGCTCGCTCTTCGTGCGCGCCTGCTGCACGATGAACAGCGCGAGCACCACGACGCCGGCGATGATCAGACCCCACACCGAGATCGGCCCCCAGATGGCACCCCAGTCGTACGTCTCACCCTCCTGCAGACCGAACACGATGAGGAAGATCGCCAGCGCGCTGAGCAGGACCCCGAGCACGTCGAAGCGGTGCTTGTGGGTCTCGAGCTGCGGCACGAGGATCCACGCCGCGACGAAGGCGATGATGCCGACGGGGATGTTCACGAAGAAGATCCACTCCCAGCCGAGGCCGTCGACGAGGAAACCGCCCGCGAGCGGCCCGACCAGCGTCGCGACACCGGCCGTCGCACCCCACAAGCCCATCGCCGCACCACGGTGCTGCGGCGGGAACATCCGCGTGATGACCGCCATCGTCTGCGGCGTCATGAGCGCCGCGCCCAGTCCCTGCGCGGCACGGGCGGCGATCAGCATCCCGAGCGAATCCGACAGGCCGCACCACAGTGACGACAGCGTGAAGATCGTCAGGCCGATGAGGTAGATGTTCTTCGGGCCGAAGCGGTCGCCGAGACGGCCCGTGATCAAAAGCGGCACCGCATACGTGAGCAGATACGCGCTCGTCACCCACACGACGTTGTCGAGGTTGTTCGACGCCGGGTCGAGCGCCGCCTTGATCGCCGGGTTCGCGACCGAGACGATCGTCGTGTCGACGAGGATCATGAAGAACCCGATGACGAGCGCCCACAGCGCCGGCCACGGGTTCTGCGGGACGGCAGGAGCGGATGCTCCGGAAGCCTGTTCGATCATTGCTGTGCGGCCTTTCGCTGAGCGCTGCAGCGCTCGGAGTGGATGAAGCCCTCAGGACCCCACGGGACTATACCCGTTCATCCGGATGGCTCAGATATCGACCGGCCCGAGTCCCGCACGCTCCACCAGCATGCCGACCTGCAGCCGCCCGCGCACTCCGAGCTTGACGAAGACCTGCTCGAGATGCGTCTTGACCGTTCCCGGAGCGATGTGCAGTCGCGCACCGATCTCCTGGTTCGTCGCGCCAGCGGCCACTCCGAGCGCGACGTCGCGCTCCCGCTCGGTGAGACCCTCGATCCGAGCGAGAGCCGCCCCGCGCTCGGTACCGCCCTCGTCCGCGACGACGAGCCGGACGAGCTGTGCCGCGTTGACCGCCGACAGCACGGGTTCACCGGCGGCCGTGCGCCGCACCGCCTCGATGATCCGCTGCGGAGGCTCGTCTTTGAGGAGGTACCCGCTCGCGCCGACGCGGAGCATCTGCAGCATGTGCTCCTCCGCCCGCAGGCCGGTCATCGCCAGAACCTTCGCCGACGACTGGGCGATGATCGCCTCGGTGGCCTGCGGACCCGCAACCCCCGGCATGCTCACATCCATGAGCACGACGTCCGGACGGTGCATCCGTACCTGCTCGATGGCGGCCGCCCCATCGGATGCTTCACCGATCACCTCGATGGATGGATCCGACGTGAGGATGGCGCGCAGCGCGAACCGGACGAGCTGCTCGTCATCGACGATCAGCACACGCACGGGCGGCTGGTTCTGTTCGAGAGAGGAGTCCACGTCCTGAGCCTAGAGGGAGCCTGCGACACGCTCCTGCCAGAGCAACGTCACGTCGACCACTTCACTCCAGGCGCCTGCGCCAGAACTCGTCGCGAGACCAGTCCGATGGCATCCCCATGCCGGCAAGGTTCATGAGCGGTCGCGTCTCCATGAGCTCATGCAGACGAACAGCCCATCCGCTCCCCGGCGACACGGTGCTCAGAATCGATTGCAACGAGACGAGCACCGGATACAGCCGTTTTTGCGAACGTTCCGGGAGCGAATCCGACGCGCGCAACCACGCGATGCTCCGCGAAGTCGGAATCATCGGATACACCCCCAGCCCGAGGTTCCATAGGCGGCCATGGTGCGCGCACACGTTGCGCACCCGCACATATGTCTGCATCCATGACTCGAGCACCGGACCAGTCACGCCGAGGCTCGCAGCCACGGCCGTCCGGTCAGAGCGGCGCATGAGATTGCGGTAGGCGCTGGCCAACTGCCCAATCGTGAGCCCCTCGACCATCACCCACGACGGTGGCAGCTCGGGCCTCCCATAGGTCGTGAGATAGTGCTCGAGCGCTGATCTGTGGGTGATGGTCGCGGAGCCCGCATTCTCCGTCCGAGCAGGCTCGGCAACAGCGAGAAGTCGACTCTCCGACGTTGCTCGGACAATCCTCACCAGGCCGTGATGCTGGCGAGCATCCGAGAAATGCGAGGCGTCTGCGTACCAATGCGGATCCTCGTATGTCGTCGCCATGTGGTCGGTGAGAGCGGCTCGCACGGCGACTTCGACCCGTTCCAGAGCATCGATCACCAGTAATCGGAGCGCGCGATCGAATACATAGAGGTCGAGAACATCGTCGAACGATGTACCTTCCCGCATCAGCTGATCCGAGTGACTGCGCTGGAAGGGAATCGCGTAGGGCGAGAGCCGGTAGTAGCCGATGTGCCGAAGGTAACGGAGTGCACGATCTCGATCCGCAATGCTCATGCCGCGTGCGACGAATCGGTCCAGGAGCGCCGTGGGCTCGAGCGCCGGCTTGTCGTAGTGCCGTACTCCGCGCGGACGAGGCACGCGCTCCGGTCGGTTCATCGCGCCAGCGCTCCCAAACTCCGGATACGAAAAAATCCCCCAAGTGCGCTTCTCCGAGAGGCGTGGGGGATGTAGTGGGCCAAGACTACCACGCGGGCCTCGACAGGCATCGCTCAGTTCGCCCCGGACGAGGAGCCTGCGACACGCTCCTGCCAGGGCAGCGTCACGTCGACGATGAAGGACCCCTCGTAGGGGCCGATCCAGGCGGTGCCCCCGAGTGCCGCCGCCCGCTCACGGATGCCGAGCACGCCGTGGCCGCCACCGGGCACCACCGGCGCGGCCGCCCTCCCCCCGTCGACCAGCGGATTGACGACACGGATGCGCGCGCCGCCGGAGGGATCGACCTGCACGTGCACGTCGATCGGAGCGGATGCCGCATGCTTCAGCGCATTGGTCAGCGACTCCTGAACGATCCGGTGAACCGCGCTGTCGAACTGCGCGCCGGCCCGCTCGGGCGACTCGATCAGCACATACGAGGCGATCACCGCGCCCGCAGCCCGCGTCTCGGCGAGCAACGGGCCGATCGCCCGCATCGTCGACGGCGACGCCTGCCCGGGGCCGGTGCGCAGGTCTCCGATGAGCCCGCGCATGTCGTCGAGCGCCGCATGCGCCTGCTCCCGCACGGTGCGGGCCATCCCTCCCGCATCGTCACCCGCCACCATCTCCAGCGCGCCGGCATGCAGCGACACGACCGAGAGTCGATGAGCGAGTGCGTCGTGCATGTCGCGGGCGATGCGCTCGCGCTCGGCCTGACGCACCATCTCCTCGCCGAGCACATCGGCCCGCTCGCGCTCCGCATCCGCGATCCCCCGGCTGAGCGCTGCGCGCGCCTGCGCACGGGACGAGAGCACGACCGCGCCGGCGACGGTCAGCGACGCCACCGCGAGGACGACGGATGCGATCGCCCAGCCGATGCCCGACCGATCGGTCGACATGGAGGCGAACCAGGGCAGGGCCGCGCCCCACCACGGCGTCACCGTCTCGCGGATCACGAAGATCGCGACCACAGCGATCACGCCCGCGGACACCGGCCGCAGGCGGTCGGGATGCCAACGGATCGTGCTCACCGCCCCGACCAGCAGCAGCAGATAGGAGATGCCGATGAGCGCGATCACTCCCCCGGCGATGAGGACCACGAGCGGATGCCTGCGCCGCCAGGGCACACTCATCCACGCCACGAACGCGAGAAGCCCGAGCACCGCGCCGAAACCGGTGATCGTGGCCTCCCCTCCGGGCTGGCCCGGCAGCGCGGCTCCGCCGGGCACATTGACGACCGCGCACAAATCGAACAGCGAACCGAGCACCACGAGCAGCACGGACCACCCGCGCCGGGTGATCCGACGGCGGATGCTGGTCGTGTTCGTCATGGTTCGACAGTACGGTGCACCACCGACACGGCGCGTCGGCCGGTCGTCCGCGGCTGCCTCCGCCGATCGGCGGAGGACACTGTGCCCGACCGGCCGATCCGCCCCGGCATCCTGCACCGAGACACTCAGAGCATGACATTCGACAACTCCACCCCCGCACCGCCCGCAGCCCCGGCAGGGATCGCCCCGCCCGCCATGACGCCGCCGGTTCCGGCATCCGCATCCGCCCCGCTCACCACCGGCGACAAGTCCTTCATCCTCACCTGGGTGTTCGCCATGCTCCTCGGCTTCTTCGCCGTCGACCGGTTCTACCTCGGCAAGATCGGCACCGGCATCCTCAAACTCATCACCCTCGGCGGCCTCGGCATCTGGGTGCTCGTCGACCTCGTGCTCGTGCTCACCGGCGCGACCCGCGACTCCCGCGGACAGCGCCTCGCCGGCTACGAGCAGCAGCGGAAGACCGCGTGGATCGTCACCGGAGCGGTCGTCGCGCTCGGGCTCGTGATGAGCATCGTCACCGGCTCCTCCGGCACGAGCGCCGCACCGGATGCCGACGAGCCGGCCGTCGTCGAGACCGTCGCCGAACCCGTCGCCGAGGAGCCGGAGGAGGAGCCCGCCGCACCGGTCGAGGAGAAGCAGGAGGAGCCCGCCGAGCCCGCCGTCCCCGTCGAATACGCCAACGCGCTCACCAAGGCCGAGCAGTACTCCGACCTCATGAACATGAGCAAGGCCGCCATCTACGACCAGCTCACGAGCCAGTACGGCGAGAAGTTCTCCGCAGAGGCCGGGCAGTACGCGATCGACACGATCGACGCCGATTGGAACGCCAATGCCCTCGCGAAGGCCAAGGACTACCAGAACCTCATGTCGATGTCGCCGGACGCGATCCGCGACCAGCTCACCAGCGAATTCGGCGAGAAGTTCACCGCATCCGAGGCCGACTACGCCATCGCCCATCTGAACGACTGAGCCCATGGTGGGCGGATGCCGGAGGGAGCGCGGTCCGAGCGCCCCCTCCGGCACGCAATAATGTTCACGTGAGCGAAGCGAAGAGCATCCCCGGCTGGCGTCATGTCTACTCCGGCAAGGTCCGCGACCTGTATGCCCCGGAAGACGCCGCCGACGCGCGCATCCTCGTCGTGGCATCCGACCGGGTGAGCGCCTTCGACTTCGTGCTCTCCCCCGGCATCCCCGCCAAGGGCGCGCTGCTGACGACGCTGAGCCGCTGGTGGTTCGACCAGATCGACTTCCCCAACCACCTCGCCGACGGCGAGATCCCGGAGGCCGTCGCCGACCGCGCGATGCTCGCGCAGTCGCTCGACATGCTGCCCGTCGAATGCGTCGTGCGCGGATACATCACCGGTTCCGGCTGGACCGAGTATCAGGAGCACGGCACCGTCTGCGGCATCCCGCTGCCCGCGGGGCTCCAGAACGGCGACCGCCTGACCGAGCCGATCTTCACCCCCGCCTACAAGGCGCCCATGGGCGAGCACGACGAGAACATCACCTTCGAGCAGACCGTCGAACTCGTCGGCGCCGACCGCGCCGCCGAGCTCCGCGACGTCTCGCTGCGCATCTACGGCGAGGCCGCCGAGATCGCCGAGACGAAGGGCGTGATCCTCGCCGACACGAAGTTCGAGTTCGGCACGGATGCCACCGGCACCCTGCGCCTGGCCGACGAGGTGCTCACGAGCGACTCCTCCCGCTATTGGGAAGCCGAGGCCTGGCGCACGGGCACGACGCCCGATGAGCGCATGGCCAGCTTCGACAAGCAGATCGTCCGCAACTGGCTCGCTGCGAACTGGGACAAGCAGGGCGAGCCGCCCGTGCTGCCCGATGAGATCGTCGAGCGCACCGCCGCACGCTACCGCGAGCTGATCGAGCTGCTCACCGCGTAGCATCCGCCCGCACTCGGGCATGCCCACCGGGGCGGTAGTGTTTTTTCAGCACTCCCACCACCCCGAATATGAGGAGCACCCGCATGCCCGCGTGGAAGATCCACGGCGACGGTCGTAACGTCGCACCCGGCCAGGTCGTCAAACCCGAAGAACGCCTGAACTGGCCCGCCACCTTCGCGATCGGCGCACAGCACATCGTCGCGATGTTCGGAGCCACCTTCCTGGTCCCGATCATCACCGGTTTCCCGGTCTCGACGACCCTGCTGTTCTCCGGCGTCGGGACCCTGCTGTTCCTGCTGCTGACCCGCAACCGCCTGCCCAGCTACCTGGGTTCATCGTTCGCCTTCCTCGCCCCGATCACCGCGATCAACGCGGGTCAGGCCCTTGAGACGCCGCAGCAGATCACCCAGGCGCTCGTCGGAATCTTCGTCGTCGGCGTTCTGCTCGCCGCGATCGGCTTCATCGTCGAGGCGGTCGGCGTCGGCTGGATCGACAAGTTCATGCCGCCCGTCGTCGCCGGCTCCATCGTCGCGCTGATCGGCTTCAACCTCGCCCCCGCCGCGTGGAACAACTTCAACGCCCAGCCCGAACTCGCCTCCGTGACCCTCGTCGCGGTCATCCTGTTCAGCGTGCTGTTCCGCGGATTCCTCGGGCGCATCTCCATCTTCCTCGGCGTCATCGTCGGCTACATCGTCGCGATCTTCACCGACCAGGTGAAGTTCGAGGGCATCGAGGACGCCGCGTGGATCGGCCTGCCCGACTTCCACCTCGCAGCCCTCACCGACCCGGCAGCGTGGGCATACGTGCCCATGTTCCTGCCCGTCGTGCTCGTGCTCATCGCCGAGAATGTCGGCCACGTGCGCGGCGTCGCCACCATGACCAACGACCCGTCGATCAACAAGCACACCGGCCGCGCGCTCGTCGCCGACGGCGTCGCCACCGCGATCGCCGGCGGCTTCGGCGGATCGGCCACCACCACCTACGGCGAGAACATCGGCGTCATGGCCGCCACCCGCGTCTACTCGACGGCGGCCTACTGGGTCGCCGGCGCCGCAGCCATCCTGCTCGCCTTCTCGCCCAAGGTCGGCTTCATCTTCAACACGATCCCCGCCGGTGTTCTCGGCGGCGTCACCACCGCCCTGTACGGCCTCATCGGCGTCATCGGCATCAAGATCTGGGTCGACAACCGCGTGGACTTCTCGCGCCCCGTCAACCAGTACACGGTCGCCGTGTCGTTCGTGCTCGCCGTCGGCGGCTACACCATGAACTGGGGCGGTTTCGAGCTCGGCGCGATCGTGCTCGGCACCGTCGCCGCGATCCTCATCTACCACGTGGGCAACGCCATCGCCCGCGCCCGCAAGACCGGTGCGGACGACGGCGGCCCCATCCCCGCCGTCGGCCAGATGGGCGGCGACCCGGAGTAACCCTCCGACGTCGGCGTGAAGGCCGGGCCCCTGCGTGGTGCCCGGCCTTCTGCGTTGCTGCGGTGCTTCTTCTGCCCCTGTGCGCGATTCCGGAGCCAGTGCTCGCGCTCTCCTTTGCACAACTCAGGAGAAACGGGAGGATCCACGGCAGAACCGCGCCCGCCCCCGGCCGTGCCGCGAAAATCTCCTGAGTTATGCGCGAGGAGGGAGCGGGACAACATCGCCGGGTGACGTCCGCTTCTGCAGCTGCCGGGCGATGCCGACGAGACCGACGATCAGGACCACGGCTCCGATGGTGAGGATCACCCCGATCGTGATGGTCGCGGCGTCCGCCAGCATGAGGAACGAAACGATGTTCTCCTGCAGGGCCCCGAAGCGTCCGGCCCCAGCCGTGTGCCAGAGCCCCCATGCGGCGAGCGCCGCGAACACAGCACCCCAGATGATCGCCGCCCACCGGATCCGCGGCCCCTCGACCTCTTGTCCGGGCGCCGGGTGGAACAGCGGCGGCTCGACCGGTGCGAGGTCCATCTCGTCGGTGTCGTTCATTCCGTGTCTCCTTCATCGGTCGTCGTGGCATCGGCTGCGTCGTCCGGTGTTCCGTCGTCTGCGCTCTCCATCACGTAGATGGTGATGTGTCCGCCGTCGATCTGGGTGAGATCGACCGTGCGCACCGGCGCAGCCGGATCTGCTTGTCCGTTCGACCAGGTGATCACCCCGTCGGTCGCCGGGAACCGCTCGGTTTCGACGTACCAGCCGTCGTCGTCGGTCCCCATGATGGTGACCAGGGTTTCGGAATCGACGTCGAGTCGCAGCTCGGCGGCGACGTCGGGGTGCACGGTGATCTTCGTGAATCCGCGGCGGCGCTGCACGTCGATGCTCGCGTCATCGTCTCCCAGGGACGGCAGTTCGAGGTACAGCGCCCCATAGGCCTGAACGATTTCTTCGTTGCCCGCGGTGACCATCGTTCCCCGTGTCGTGGCGCCGAGGGCACCGTTGGCTCCGAGTGCCGTCCCGCCTCCGATGAGCAGGGCGATCGTGGTGACGGCGGCGAGGAATCCGCTGCGGCGGCGCAGGGAACCCGCGACGATCATGCCGATGGCGCACACCAGGGCGAAGGCGAACAGCGCGCCGCTGAAGGCGCCGAGCGCCCGGTATGTTTCGGTGCCCCACCCCTCATCCTGCAGCGCGAAGAGCCCTGCAGCCGCGGCCATGAGCATCGCGAGGCCGATCACGACCGCGCCGAACGCGAACGGGATCCGCGGCCGTGCGGCCCGGCGTTCTGCCCGTCGACGCGCGACCTCCTGCGCGAATGCGCGCGCTTCGGCCTGTTGCTGCTCGCGGACGATGCGCTGCGCGTCGGCCTGCTCGCGACGCCACTCGTCGCTCCCGGTGCGCCACTCGTCCTGACCGCGGCGCCAGGCGTCGTAGTCGGAGTCGGTCGCGATTTCCGGATCGTCGGCGGATGCTGCACCCTCGGTCCGAGCCTCGGAACCCGGCTCTCCAGCATCCAATTCGCCGGCGA
This sequence comes from Microbacterium sp. GXF6406, assembly GCF_054798215.1. Classification (NCBI taxonomy): domain Bacteria; kingdom Bacillati; phylum Actinomycetota; class Actinomycetes; order Micrococcales; family Microbacteriaceae; genus Microbacterium; species Microbacterium sp. GXF6406. The sequence goes on from NZ_JBSJZH010000005.1 coordinate 63,097, forward strand.
TGCCGTCGATGTTGCGCACGGACAGCGCGGACACCGGGGCGAATGACGGGGCTGGATGCCGGCGACGCCGCACGACGGTGCGCACGAGCTGCACCGCGCCGAATGCGGCGGCCAGGAGGACGAGCATGGCCAGCGCCGACCCGGCGCCTCCCGCGTCGTACCCGAAGATGGCGGGGGCAAGAATCCCGAACAGGATCAGCAGGAGGATGCCGAGCCCGATGCTCAGCGCGACGACCCCGAAGCGTCCACCCGCGCTGAGCCGCTCACGGCCGGCGCCGTGAGGACGGGCGGGTGATGGGCGACGGCGCAGCCACGCGACCCCGATCACGACCGCCGCGATCACGACGAGCCAGGCGCCGAGGGCGCCCGCGTTCCAGCCGATCTCCTCCGGCCGTGAAGCGGCCACGACAGCGCCGAACACCGATGCGCCCGCCCAGCCCGCGATCAGCGCGAACCCGGCGGTGATCACGACGCCGAGCGCCCCCGGCGCCGAGCCGTGCCGCAACCGGGCGATGATGCGTCCCTCACCATCAGGCATCAGCGCCCAGGCGATCGCGTACACCCAGGCGATCGGGAAGCCCAGTACAGCCGCCACCACGAAGATGCCGCGGATGATGATCGTATCCGTACCGGTGCGCCGGGCGACGGCCGAGCAGACGCCGGCGATCCAGCCCTCCGTGCGCACGAAGCCGAGTGAACGCACCCAGGCGAAGAATCCGGTGTCCGGAGGGCTCGGCGGCGGGGCATCCGAGGTCAACGTTTTTTCCATGCTTCGATCCTCCCGGCATCCGCTCATCCGTCGCCATGGGGGATCCCCCTGATCGAACCCTGGCTTCGACGATGAGGGACGCATGCCGGTGGTTACATAGAGGACATGACCACCTCACAGCTCGGGATGCCGCGCCTCGAGCGCACACGCTCGAGCACGGTCGCCGGCGTCGCCGAGGGCATCGCCGCGCAGCACAGGTGGCGGGTCTCAGCCGTGCGGGTCATGTTCGTCGCCGGCACCGCGGTGTTCGGATCCGGGGCGCTGCTGTACCTGTGGATCTGGGCGTTCACCCCTCTCCGCGACGGCACGGAACACGTCACGAGGCGGGCTCCGGTCGCATGGATCCTGCTCGCATCCGCCATGGCCGCACTGCTCGTCATCGGCGTCGAGGTCTCAGCCGCAGCATCCGCGGGGCTTCGTGCTCCGATGGCGCTGACGCCCTTCGTCCTGCCCGTCGTGCTCGCCTCCGCGGCCGGCGTCTGGTCCGGTATCCTCGATCGAAGCGACCCGGCCCGCGGACCGCAGCAGGACCTCATCGTCCGCGGTGTCGCGACCGCCGTGCTCACCGCGATCGCGGCACTCGTCGTTCTCGTCGTTCCGCAAGAGGCACGCACATCCGTCTGGGGCGCGGCGCTCGGAATCGTCCTCCTCACCGCCATCGGCACGGGGCTGGTCTGGTCCGCCACCTGGATGGCGCGCTTCCGTGAATTGCAGGATGCCCGGGTGCACAGCATCCGCGAAGAGCAGCGCGCCCGCATGGCCGCGCACCTGCACGACTCCGTGCTGCAGACCCTCGCGCTCATCCAGAACCGGGCAGGCGCATCGAGCGAAGTCGGCCGCATCGCCCGCGCACAGGAGCGCGAACTGCGCTCCTGGCTGTACGAAGGAGACGACGTCGCCGACAGCGACCTCGCCACCGACCTGCGCGACTTCGCCAACGCGCTCGAGCTCGACTTCGAGACCGCCGTCACCGTCGTCTCGGCCGGAACGATCTCCGAGCGCGCAAGCGGCGAGGTGGCGGCCGCCGCCCGCGAAGCCATGCTGAACGCCGCCCGTCACGCCGGCGGCGAGCTGTCCGTCTACATCGAGGGCTCCCCCGGGACGGTGGAGGTCTTCATCCGCGACCGCGGTGCGGGATTCGACCTCGCCGCCGTGCCATCCGACCGTCTCGGCGTGCGCGAATCGATCATCGGGCGGATGCAGCGAGCCGGCGGATCAGCGGCCGTCGGCCCGGGCCCCGGCGGCACCGGCAGGCAGGTGCGCATCCGTTACGCTCAGGCAGGTGCCCGTGCCTGAGCTGACCATCGTCATCATCGATGACCACTCCATCTTCCGATCCGGGCTGCGCGCCGACCTCGACCCCGCCCTGACCGTGCTCGGCGAGGCCGACGACGTGCCGAGCGCCATCGAGACCATCACGCGGACGCAGCCTGACGTCGTGCTGCTCGACGTGCACCTGCCCGGCGGCCCCGCCGGACGCACCGGAGGCGAAGAGGTGATCCGACGTGCCGGACCCGATGCGCCCTCGACCCGGTTCCTCGCTCTGAGCGTTTCCGACGCCGCGGAGGATGTCGTCGGCGTCATCCGTGCCGGTGCCCGCGGCTACATCACCAAGGGCGCGTCCGGCCGCGAGGTGTCCGACGCCGCTGCCCTCGTCGCCGCGGGAGACGCGGTGTTCTCACCGAGGCTGGCCGGATTCGTCATCGACGCGTTCGGCGCGGCGTCCGGTGAGACCGCTGTCGCAGACGACGAACTCGACCGTCTATCGAGCCGCGAGCAGGAGGTCATGCGCCTCATCGCCCGCGGATACGCCTACAAGGAGGTCGCGACAGAGCTGTTCATCTCGGTCAAGACCGTCGAAACCCACGTATCCGCGGTGCTGCGCAAACTGCAGCTGTCGTCACGGCACGAGCTGACCGCCTGGGCGACCGCGCGACGACTGCTCTGAGGCGGCCATCCGCCGGTCCTGCCTCAGCCGATGCGGCCGATCACGGCGTCCGCGGCGACCATGTCGCCGACGGCGGCCGACTGGCTCAGCACACCGGCGCGGTGGGCGGCGACCGGGGTCTCCATCTTCATCGCGTCGAGCACGGCGACCGTATCGCCCTCGGCGACGGATGCTCCGTCGTCGACCGTCCAGCGCACGAGGCTGCCGGGCGCGGGCGTGCGCAGCTCGGCGGGGTCGGCCGCGGCAGGCGCTTCACCGGCAGGAGCACCCGCGGCGAATCCGCGCAGCAGCGCGGCCGGAACCCCGAGCACCACGCGGCGGCCGTCGATCTCGACGCCGAAGCGCTGCAGGCCGGTGTCCTCCACGGGTGCGGGGCGCAGCTGCGGCTCGAGCCGCGGCAGCAGGGCCGATTCGATCCACTGCGTGTGCACGGCGAAGCCGTCGGTGGCGAACTCGGGCTGGTCGATCGCGAGGCGGTCGAAGCCGATGACGGTCGCGGGTCCTTCCACCGAGAGCTCGCGCAGCGCACGGCGGGCGCGCACGAGCGCGGCGTCGCGGGAGTCCGCGTGCACGATGAGCTTCGCGATCATCGAGTCGAACGCGGGCTGTACGGCGTCTCCCGCCTCGATGCCGCTGTCCCAGCGCACACCGGGGCCGCCGGGAACCCGCAGCACGGTGACGACGGCGGGGCTGGGCAGGAAGCCGCGGCCCGGGTCCTCGGCGTTGATGCGGAACTCGAACGCGTGACCGGCGGGCTCAGGAGTCGCGGAGAACGAGATGCCCTCGCCGTTCGCGATGCGGAACTGCTCGCGCACGAGGTCGACGCCGGTGACGAGCTCGGTGACCGGATGCTCGACCTGCAGGCGCGTGTTCACCTCGAGGAACGAGATCGTGCCGTCGGCGGCGAGCAGGAACTCGACGGTTCCCGCGCCCCGGTACGACACCTCGCCGCACACCCGGCGGGCGGCGTCGTGGATCTCGGCGCGCTGCGCCTCGGTGAGCCCGGGCGCCGGCGCCTCTTCGATGAGCTTCTGGTTGCGGCGCTGCATCGAGCAGTCCCGGTCGCCGACGACGACCACGGTGCCCGTGCCGTCGCCGAGGACCTGCACCTCGATGTGGCGGGGGCTCTCCAGGAACCGCTCCACGAAGCACTCCCCGCGTCCGAAGGCGACGACGGCCTCGCGAGTGGCGGCGTCGAACGCCTCGGCCACCTCGTCGAGCTCGCGCACGACCTTGAGCCCGCGTCCTCCGCCGCCGAACGCGGCCTTGATCGCGATGGGCAGGCCGTGCTGCTCGGCGAATGCGACGGCCTCGGCGGGGCCGGCCAGCGGCTCATCGGTGCCGGCGGCGAGAGGCGCGGAGACCTTCTGGGCGATGCGGCGAGCGGTCATCTTGTCGCCCAGGGCGTCGATGCTCGCCGGCGTCGGGCCGATCCAGGTGAGGCCTGCGTCCTCGACGGCGCGCGCGAATGCGGCACTCTCGGAGAGGAATCCGTATCCGGGGTGCACGGCGTCCGCGCCGGAGCGGCGAGCCGCATCCAGCAGCGCGTCGATCGACAGGTACGTGTCGGCGGCGGTCGCCCCGCCCAGCCCCACGGCCTCGTCGGCGAGGCGCACGTGCATGGCCTCGGAATCCTGGTCGGCGTACACGGCGACCGAGCCGTAGCCCGCCTCGGCGCATGCGCGGATCACGCGGACCGCGATCTCGCCGCGGTTGGCGATCAGAACCTTCTTCATGACAGACCTTCTTCGATGCGGAAACGGATGCGGGCGCCCGGTGGCAGCTGGGCGGCGAGGTCCAGGCTGCGGTCGGTGAGCGCACCGATGATGGGGTAGCCGCCGGTGAGCGGGTGGTCGGGCAGGAACAGCACGGGCTGTCCGTCGGCGGGCACCTGGATGGCGCCGGTCACGGCGCCCTCGCTGGGCAGTTCGCCGTTGCGGGCGCGCTCGAGCGCGACCTCGCCCTGGATGCGGATGCCGACCCGGTCGGAACGCGGCGTGACCAGCCATTCCTGCGTGATCAGCGTCTCGATGGCGGCGGGCGTGAACCAGTCGTCGCGCGGGCCGAGGGTGATCGTCAGGTCGACGAGGTCGCCGGATGCCGGGAGGTCCCGCTCCGCCGCAACCGGGTCGACGGCGCCACGGGCGCGATCGCCGATCGCGATGATGTCTCCGGCGACGAGCGGTGCGGGTCCGAGGCCGGCGAGCGTATCGCTGGCGGCACTGCCCAGAGCGGATGCCGCATCCACTCCCCCGCGGACGGCGAGGACGTAGCGCATGCCGCGGGTCGGGTGCGCGAGCGAGATCTCGTCGCCGTCGACGGTGGCGAACGGGATGCCGTGCGGGATGCTGCGGCCCAGGCCCGCGGCATCCGTCACCGTGATCTCGCCGACCGCTCCGGTGACCGCGGCGACGCCGTCTCCATGGCAGCGCAGCGTCACGGCCCCCACACTCTCGAGCACGGCCGCGGCGGGGTCGTTGCCGACCGCGCGGTTCGCGTCGCGCATGGCGGTGCGGTCGGCGACGCCGGATGCCGAGACGCCGAGGGCGGCGTGGCCGGGGCGGCCGGTGTCCTGAATGAGGAGCTGGAGGGACGGGCGGACGACCTCGACGGCGGAGGCGCCTTCGATGCGCTCACGCCGTTTCGTCTCGCTCGCCACCGGGTGCGAAGACGAGCCGCGCACGGCCCGCTCGAACCGCACGACGGTCCCCGGTGCGAGCAGCGCCGGCGGGTCGCGGTCGATGTCCCACATGACGGCATCCGTGCGGCCGATGAGCTGCCAGCCGCCGGGGCTCTCGCGCGGGTAGACGCCCGTGAAGGCGCCGGCGAGGGCGACGGACCCGGCCGGCACCCGGGTGCGCGGCGAGGAGCGCCGGGGCACCTCGAACAGGGGGTCGTCGCCGACGATGTAGCCGAATCCGGGCGCGAAGCCCGAGAACGCGACCCGCCAGTTCGCCGACAGGTGGCGGGAGACGAGCTCCTCGGCGGAGACGCCGAGCAGGCCCGCGGCCTCGTCGAGGTCCTCCCCGTCGTAGTGCACGGGCACGACGACCTCGCCCGCCGTCTGCTCGTGCTCGCCGTCGACCTCGATCGCCTCGAGGGCTGCGGCGAGCGCCGCGGCCGAGGTGCGCACGGGGTCGAAGCGAACGAGCACGGTGCGTGCGCCGGGGATGCGCTCGATGATGCCGGGCACGCTGTCCCAGGCGAGGTGGAAGCGCATCGCCTCGTCGAGGTCGGCGGCTTCGACGAGGAGGGCGCGGTCGGATGCTGTGAGGATGCGCATCAGACGATGTACTCCGCATCCGGCACGTCGGTGATGAACATGTACCCGGGCGAGTGGGTGACGGCGAACGGTGGCTGGGAGGCCATGATCGCCGCCTGCGGGGTGACGCCGCAGGCCCAGAACACGGGCACTTCGCCGTCGCGGACCACGGGGGCGTCGCCGAAATCGGGGTTCGACAGGTCGACGATGCCGAGCGATGCGGGGTCGCCGACGTGCACGGGAGCGCCGTGCACCGCGGGGGTGCGGCCGGTGATCTGCACGGCATCCGCCACCTGCCGCGCAGGGATCGGACGCATGGAGACGACCATCTCGCCTCGGAGGCGTCCGGCAGGCGTGCACTCGATGTTCGTGCGGTACATCGGCACGTTGCGGCCGAGCTCCTGGTGGCGGATCGGGATGCCGGCCTCGGTGAGGCCGGTCTCGAACGTGAAGCTGCATCCGATGAGGAAGGCGACGAGATCCGGGTGCTCCGCCCACGCGGCGCGGGCGTCCGTGGTCTCCTCGGCGAGCACGCCGTCGCGCCAGATCCGGTAGCTGCCGATGTCGGTGCGGATGTCGCTGCCGGGGGCGAGCGCCGACTCGACGGCGCCCTGCTCGATGACGTCGATGACGGGGCAGGCCTTCTGGTTGCGCTGCGTGTACAGCAGCGTCTCGAAGGCCCAGTCGGCGGGGACGGCGATGAGGTTGGCCTGGGTGAGACCGGTCGCCACCCCGCTGGTCGGTGCGGATTCGCCGGCACGGTAGGCGGCGCGCGCTGCGCGGGCCGCGGCGAGCTGGGCGGGGGTGGCGAGCACGGTCATGTCAGGCTCCTGCTCCGGGTCCGGCGAAGGGGGCGATGCGGATTCCCTCGGCCTCGAGCATCCTCTTCGTGGCGGCGGCCATCGCGATGGATCCGGGGCTGTCGCCGTGCACGCAGATCGACTGGGCGTCGACGCGCACGTCGGTGCCGTCGATCGCACGGATGACGCCCTCGGACGCCAGGCGCACCATGCGCTCGGCGACCGCGTCGGCGTCGTGCAGGACGGCGCCCGCCTCGGCGCGCGAGACGAGCTGTCCGTCCGGCTGGTAGGCGCGGTCGGCGAACGCCTCGGCGGCGGTCTCGAGACCGGCGCGCTCGGCGACGTCGAGCACGACGCCGCCGGCGAGGCCGAGCAGCACGAGGTTCGGGTCGATGGCCTTGATGGCGGCGACGACGTCCTTCGACTGCCGCTCGTCGCGGGCGATGGTGTTGTACAGCGCGCCGTGCGGCTTGACGTACGACACCGCACCGCCGACGGCCGAGGTGAGGCCGATCAGCGCGCCGAGCTGGTACTCGACGTGCGCCTGCAGGGTGGCCGAGTCGATGTCCACCTTCGTGCGACCGAAGTTCTCGTAGTCGCGGTAGCCGGGGTGCGCGCCGATGACGACACCGCCGGCGACGGCCGCGGCGAGCGTCTCGCGGATGCCCTCGGGGCTTCCCGCGTGGAATCCGCACGACACGTTGGCGCTGGTGACGATCTCGAGCATGCTGGCATCGTCGCTGACGATGCGGTCGGGCACGTTCTCGCCGAGGTCGGAGTTCAGGTCGATGACGGCCATGCTTATGCTCCGATTCCGAGGAAGGCGAAGATCGGGCCGACCGAGACGATGCCCATGTACCAGGTGAGCAGAGTCACGAGGGTGCCGGCGATGAGCAGCCACATCGGGTACTTGCGGGCGCCGAGCAAGTCGCGGCGGAACCAGCCGATGTACATGAACACCGTGAGACCGATCGGCAGGATGAGGCCGTTGAAGCCACCGACGAAGACGAGGATCGCCGCGGGTGCGGTGCCGATGAGCAGGTAGACGATCAACGAGACGACGATGAACGCGACGGTGCCGATCTGCAGCGGCCAGCCGCCGAGCATCTTCTTGTTGAACGTCGACAGGAACGTCGCGGAGGTGTACGCCGCGCCGATGACGGAGCTGAGCGCCGCGGCCCAGAAGATCGCACCGAAGATGCGCAGGCCTGCGTCGCCGAGGACCACTCCGAAGGCCTGACCGGCCGGGTTCGCAGCCTGGCTCGAGAGGTCGAGCGCGACGCCGGATGCCACGACGCCGAGGATCGCGAGGAAGAGCACGTAGCGCATGACGCCGATGATGAGGATGCCGTTGAGGGCTGCGCGCATGACACCGGGGGCGTGCTTCGGGCCGACCTGGCCGGAGTCGAGGTAGCGGTGGGCGCCCGAGTAGGTGATGTATCCGCCGACCGTGCCGCCGACGATCGTGGTGATGGTGGCGAAGTTCAGCTCATCGGGGACGAACGTCTGGCGCAGGGCGTCGCCGACCGGGGGCTGGGCGATGATCGCGACGATCACGGTCATCGCGATCATGCCGATGCCGAGGATGACCAGGACGATGTCCATGACCTTCCCGGCCTTCTTGATGAGGAAGATGATGATCGCGAGCGCACCGGTCAGCAGGCCGCCGATCTTCGGGTCGACGCCGAGCAGGGCGTTCAGGCCCAGGCCGCCACCGGCGATGTTGCCGATGTTGAAGGCGAGGCCGCCGATGACGACGAGGATGGCGATGACGTGTCCCGAGTAGGGGATCGCCGAGTTGGCGAGCTCGCCGGCGCGCTTGCCGGACGAGGTGATCATGCGCCAGATGTTCAGCTGCACGGCGATGTCGATGATGATCGACACGAGGATCGCGAAGGCGAAGGATGCCCCCATGGTCGCGGTGAACGTCGCGGTCTGGGTGATGAAGCCGGGACCGATGGCGCTGGTGGCCATCAGGAAGATCGCGCCGATGACGGCGCTGCGGCCTACGCGCTTCTTGACTGCGGCGAGCTGCGCGTCAGTCTGTGTCTGCTCTGACATTGGAGGTGATCCCATCGTCTCTGTTGGGTGTCGGATGACACCGAGTGTAGAACATGCTGAGGCCGATTGTTCTACAACAATGTTTCCGGCATGCTACGAGAATTCACACGGTGTCTAACATGCCCGTCCCACCGCCGTCAGCGTCTCTCGCGCGCGGCAGACCCTCCGTCGTCGACGATCGCCCTCATGCGCGTCATCGCCCACTCGATGCGGGTGAGCGCCATGATCGCGGGAGATCCGTCGCGACGATCGTCACGGCGCTCTTCGACTGCCGCGGGAACCGTTTCTGCGTCATCGCGACCGCGCTCCAGGCGGGCGCGCGTCCGCTCCGCCGCGGCGCGCGCCGCAGTGATCGCTTCCCGCACCGCCGACGCGTCGGCCACGGGTCCGGGCTTCCCCTCGCGCACGAGCTGGGAGAAGCGCGTGGCCGATAGCGTCGTGAAGTGCATGAGGTGGAGCGCCGATTCCTCGACAGCCTGCCTGCGGCCCACGAGGAATGCCGTCGACATCGCCGCCACGGTCTGATCGAGGCCGGCCTGCGCCGCGTCGAGCGCACGCACCGATGCGAGCCGGCCCCCGTTGGACGCACGCGCGGCGATCGTGTCGTCGCCGGCGCGCAGGAGGTCGTCGAGGGCGTCGAAGTAGGCACCGATCTTCGTCAGCAGCGCGGGCTTCGAGCTCGACGACAGGATCAGGTAGGCGCACAGCACGCCGATCACCGCGCCGACGACGGTCTCCTCGATGCGCAGCTCGATAAGGGAACGGTTCAGAACCCCGAGCATGTCGAACAGGGCGATGAGCATCACGGTCACGAAGAATGACGAGTACGCGTAGTTGAGCGGGCCGAAATACAGCATCCCGAAAATGGCGATGGCGCAGATCGCGATGATGCCGATGCTGTTGCCGTGCGCCAGGTAGGCGAGCAGCGCACCGACGGCGATGCCGAGCACCGTTCCGATGATCCGACGATAGGCCCGGGTGAGGATGTTGCTACGCGTGGTGGCGGTCATGAAGACGAGGAATGCGGTCAGCACGGCCCAGTACCACCGGGATGCCGAGATGGCTTCGCCGACGCCGGTCGCGATCAGTGCCGCGATCGAGGCCTGCACCGCCAACCGCGTGGTCGGTGCCCACTGCCGCCATGCCCTCCAACTCGCGGACGGCTCGGCGTTCGCGGTGCTCACGGGCGCCCGTTCGGGCTGCGGCTCGATCGCGGACTGGCGGTCGCCGGAGACCTCGATCGCACGCAGCCGGAAATGCGCCCGGGTGCTCTGGGCGATCAGGTCGCCGCCGTTCTCCGCGCGCTCCGCCCATGCACCGGCAGCGGCTACCCGGCCGGGTGCAGCGTGCGGATCGAGCACAGCGAGCAGGGACGGGAGCGTCGGCGGGGCCGATCCCCCGCGGACCAGTTCGTCGCACACCTCCTCGACATAGGCCCGGGCATCCAGAGCGAGCTCACCCAGATCCCGCTCGGAGACATCCGTGTAGCGGGCGGTGGGATAGTCGTGCTGCCAGGTCGTGATCGCCTGGCCGACGGCATCCAGGCGAGCCAAGCGCCGGCGCACCGTGCGCCGATGCTCGGGGCGGGTCGCGGCGTGGAGCGCCGCCGCGGAGGCCACTCGCAGCTCGGCGAGCAGCACCTCGAGCTGACGGCGGGGACGGCGGAGCATCAGGAACAGGCGCACGAGGAGCTGCGTGGTGGCCGCACCCGCCGCGATCAGGCAGTACACGGGCAGCTCTGCCGCCGTGGGGTGCATGAACAGGGTGAAGAAGAAGGTGAAGAAAGCGATGGTGCCGATGGCGGTGGCCCGCGGGCCGAATCGCCGCAACCACATCGATATCCCGGCGAGCAGGACGAAGACCCCGATCATGGCGGGGCGCCATGCCGAAAGAGACGACGCGACCAGGACGGTGGCGACGATGACCGGCGGAAGCAGAGCGGCCGTGACCGAGCGGCTCGCCGGGCTGGGCCCCTTGACGACGTTGCCCGCCAGCATCGAGAGGAAGACGCCCATGACGAGGAACGCCCCATCCGCGTGGAGGACGCGGATGACGGACGAGGCGAAGAGGGCGCTGGCGAGCACGCCCGTGACCACGGAGACGGCGGATACGAGCCGAGCCCGACCGGGGTCCCGCGCACCGATGACGTCCGAGATGCGCCCCATCTTCTTCTCCCCCGTACTGCCGCGTATGCGTCGTCGCCGAGGAACCCAGTACGGGCCGACGGCTACGCAAATGCTACGAGAATTCGCACGGCGTCTAACATGAATGCGTGAACCAACAGGGCCCCTTGGCGGATGTGCTGCGCCAGAGCATCATCGATGGCGAATTCGCACCGGGATCCCGCCTCTCGGAATCGGCCCTGTGCGAGCGGTTCGCCGTTTCGCGCAACACCCTGCGCGAGGCGTTCCGGGTGCTCGCCGAGCAGAGCCTGATCGAGCACGTCCCCTATCGCGGCGTATCGGTGGCCTCGCCCGACATGGCCGCCGTGATCGACATCTACCGAGCCCGCCGCGTGATCGAGTCCACGGCCCTGCGCCAGTGCGAGCCGGAGCATCCGGCCGTCCTCCGCATGCGCGACGCTCTCGATGATGCCGAGCGCCACCTCGCCGCCGGTGATTGGCGGTTGGTGGGAAGCGCGAACATGGCGTTCCACGAGGCGATCGTCGATCTCGCCGACAGCGCGCGCCTCGCGCGCATCTATCGCGACCTCGCCGCCGAGATGCGCCTCGTCTTCCTGGAGATCGACGACCCGCGCGCGCTGCACGAGCCCTTCGTCCGCAAGAATCGCACGGTGCTGACGGCACTGCTCGAGCAGGGACCGGATGCCGCGGCCACGGCCCTCGAGGGGTACCTCGTATCGTCGGAGCGGGTCGTGCTCGGGGCGTTCTCGAGAATGGGTCGCGGTCAGCGGGAATAGATCCCGGATGCCGCGGGTTCCATCCATCATGAATGAAAAACTTGCCGCGGCAACGACCATGGGAGCCGTCACCCTCTTCGTCGCCGACCTCGATGCGATGACGGCCTTCTACCGCGATGTCGTCACCCTTGAGGTGCTCAGCGCCGAGGGCAACGCCGTCGTGCTCGGCCGCGCCGGCATCCCCATCGTGATCCTGCAGCACGAACCGGGACTGAAGACCGCCGCCGCGGGATCCGCCGGCCTCTTCCACACCGCGATCCTCTTCGAGTCGCAGACGGCCCTCGCCGCCGCCCTCCTGTCGGTCGCCCAGCGCGCACCGCAGTACTTCACCGGCAGCGCCGATCACCTCGTCAGCCAGGCCTTCTACCTCAACGACCCCGAGGGCAACGGCATCGAGCTGTACTGGGACCGCGACCGCTCGGAGTGGTCATGGACGCACGGACAGGTCGAGATGGCGACGCTCTACCTCGACCCCAACACCTTCCTCCAGGAGCATCTCACCGAGGAGGCCGCCGCCGGCAGCACCGCGAAGGATGCCGCCCAGATCGGCCATGTGCACCTCTCCGTCGGCGACGTGAAGACCGCGCGCGAGTTCTACGTGCGCCAGCTCGGTTTCGAGGCGACCCTGTCGATGGCCGACCAGGCGCTGTTCGTCAGCGCCGGCGGATACCACCACCACATGGCCATGAACATCTGGAACTCCCGCGGCGCCGGCCCCCGCATGCCCGCCCTCGGCCTCGGCCGCGTCGACCTCGCCCTGCCGAACGCCGACGCCCTCGGAGAGCTCGGCGAGCGCCTCGCCCACTTCGGCAATCAGGTCGCCGACGACGGGAAAACGCTGACCTTCACCGACCCGTGGAACAACACGCTGACGGCGGAACTCGCGCGCTGACGCCCAGGCGTCACGCCGAGGCCCGTACCACCAGTTCGGTGCCGAGGATCGTGACCGATGGCGGCTCCTCGCCGCGCAGCCGCGCCATGAGCACGCCGGCCATGGTCTCGCCCATCGCGTACATGGGCTGGCGCACGGTCGTCAGCGGAGGGTCGGTCGCGACGGCGATGGCGGAGTCGTCGAAGCCGATGATCGCGACATCCTCGGGCACGCGGAGCCCGGCTGCCCGCAGCACGCCGAGGGCACCCCGGGCCATGAGGTCGCTCGCGATGAAGATCGCGTCCGGCGTTGCCTCCGCGAGCAGTCGGCGAGCAGCATCCGCCCCGCTCCTCTCGGAGAAGTCCCCGACCTCCTCCCCGGCGGGCGCGAGTCCGGCATCCGCCAGCGCAGAGCGGAAACCCGCAATCCGGTCGACGGAGGCGAGCATGGAATCGGGCCCCGTGATCGTTGCGATGCGGGTGCGTCCCGTGCTGATGAGGTGCTCGGTCGCCGTGCGCGCCGCGGCGACGTTGTCGACGTCGACGACGAACTCGCTCGCGCCCTGACGCATGGGCCGGCCGCCCCACACCACGGGCACCGCCTCGGCGATGCGCTCCACAAAAGCGTCGTCGGTGTGGTGCGAGACGATCAGCGCGCCGTCGACGCCCCCGTTGCGCACGAAACCGGTCATCTTGCCGCCCGGGTCGTCGCCCGCCACGAGGAGGTTCAGCAGATAGTCGGATCCGGCGAGCGCCCCCGTGATGCCGGCGACGATCTCGGCGAAGAACGGGTCGCCGAAGAAGCGGGTGGTGTCCTCGGGGACGATCAGCGCGATCGCGTGCGTCTGGCGCGACGCCAGGGAGCGGGCGGCCCGGTTGGGCACGTATCCCAGCCGTTCGATCGCGGCGCGCACCGCGACGACGGCCTCGGGGCTGACCGCGCTCGCGCCGTTGACGACGCGCGAGACGGTCGAGCGTGAGACTCCGGCCGAGGCCGCGACCTCTTCGATGGTCGCCCGTACCGCCACGACTCTCCCTCCTCGCCGGGCTCAGAGGGAGCGTGCGGCGATGATGCGAGCGTACTCGTGACCGCTGTGCTTGATCGTGCGCTGCTGGGTGTCGTAGTCGACCCGCACGATCCCGAAGCGCTTGTCGTAGCCCCACGCCCATTCGAAGTTGTCCATGAGCGACCAGTAGAAGAAGCCCCGCACGTCGACGCCGGCATCCGCGGCATCCAGAACCGCCCCCAGGTGGGCGCGCACGAAAGCCGCGCGCTCGTCGTCGTGGACGCTGCCGTCGGCGGCTGCGACATCGTCGAAGGCCGCCCCGTTCTCGGTGACGTAGAGGGCGATTCCGCGCTCGGCGGTGTACTCGTCCGAAAGTCGGCGCAGAAGGCGGGTCAGTCCTTCGGGCTGGATCTCCCATCCCTGCGCCGTGCGCGGGAGCCCCCGCTCGATGGCGTGGATGCCGGCATCCGAGGGGTAGGGGCTGCGAACCTGCCGGGACGTTCCGGGGGTTCCCGAGACCGGCGGATGCTCGGGGGCGATGCCGGCGAGAAGATCACCGTGGTAGTAGTTCACGCCCTGGGTGTCGATGGGCTGCGCGATGAGCTCGAGGTCGCCGTCGTGGATCGCCTCCTCGAAGCGGGAGACCGCGTCCGGGTCGACCGCGCGGATGTCCTCGATGATGTCGGCCGGGTACGCGGCCCGGTGTATCGGGTCGAGGAACCACCGGTTGAACTGCCCGTCGACCCGCCGCGCGGCATCGACATCGGCGGGGTTCTCGGGATCGGCCGGATCGGCGACCGTGTGGTTCAGGGTGATGCCGAGGTTGAGCGTCGCATCGCGGCCGCGCAGATCCCGGATCACAGAACCGTGCGCGAGCAGCTGATGGTGGGCGGCGAGCAGCCCCTCGGCGATGCTCTGATGCCCGGGGGCGTGCTCGCCGCCCGTGTAGGAGAGGAACGACGAGCACCACGGCTCGTTCAGCGTCGTCCACACCTTCACCCGGTCGCCGAGCGCATCGTGCACCGTGGCGGCGTAGTCGCGGAAACGCTCGACGATGTCCCTCTCGGTCCAGCCGCCGCGCTCCTGGAGCACCTGCGGCATATCCCAGTGGTAGAGCGTGAGCCAGGGCAGGATGCCGGCGCCGAGCAGTTCGTCGACGAGACGGCTGTAGAAGTCGACGCCCTCCCGGTTCACCGCTCCCCCGTCGGGACGCACGCGCGACCACGAGGTGGAGAACCGGTAGGTCTGCAGCCCGAGGTTCTTCATCAGGGCGACGTCGTCGCGGTAGCGGTGGTAGTGGTCGCAGGCTTTGGCTCCGTCATCTCCGCCGATCACCGCTCCGGGAACGCGCGCGAAGGCGTCCCAGATCGAGTCGGTGCGGCCGCCCTCCTGGGCCGCGCCCTCGATCTGATAGGCGGCGGTGGCCGCTCCGAAGAGGAAGTCATCGGGGAAACTGCGGGGCATCGTGGGCGTCCTGTCGTCGACGGCGATCATGGGAGCGCTCCCAGCGTAGACCGGGAGACGCCTGCGGGGAAGGGCCTCACAGGCACCCCGGGTACCATCGAGCAGTGCCCTCCCCTGAACTCTCCCCCGCTCTCGCCCGCGCCGAAGCACTGATCCGCAGCATCCCGGACTACCCGCAGCCCGGCATCCTGTTCCGCGACATCACACCGCTGCTCGCCGACGCCGAGGCGCTGCGCGCCACCGTCGAGGCGATCATCGAGCCCTTCGCCGGGAAGTTCGACTACATCGCGGGCCTCGAGGCCCGCGGCTTCCTCATCGCCAGCGCCGCCGCGCTCTCCGCCGGCGTCGGCCTCATCCCGATCCGCAAGGCCGGCAAGCTCCCGCGCCCCGCGGCATCCGTCGACTACGCCCTCGAATACGGCACCGCGACGATCGAGATGCACGATGACATCCCCGCAGGATCCCGCGTCCTCCTCATCGACGACGTGCTCGCCACCGGAGGAACCCTCGCCGCCGGCCGCCAGCTCATCGAGCGCCTCGGATCGCACGTCGCGGGCATCTCGGTGCTCTTCGAGATCGACGGCCTCGGCGGCCGCGAGCTCATCGGCGATCTGCACACCGTCTTCCACTCCTGAACGCGGATCGGCACGCCCGGTCGTCGCACTAGACTGGGCGTGCCCGCCTTCCCGCGAAATCCGGAGCCTCCCATGCCGACCATCGTCGTAGACGTCATGCCCAAGTCCGAGCTGCTCGACCCGCAGGGAAAGGCCGTCTCCGGCGCTTTCGCCCGCCTCGGTGTGACGAGCTTCAGCGATGTCCGCATCGGCAAGCGCTTCGAGCTGACCGTCGACGGCGAGGTCACCGACGCGGTCCTCGCCGAGGCGAAGAAGATCGCCGAAGAGGTCCTGTCGAACCAGGTCATCGAAGACGTCGTCGGCATCGAGGTCGTCGAATGACCGTGCGCATCGGGGTCATCACCTGGCCCGGATCCCTCGACGACCGCGACGCGCAGCGCGCCGTGCGTCTCGCCGGCGCCGAGCCCGTCGCCCTCTGGCACGGCTCCCACGACCTCGAGGGCGTCGACGCCCTCGTCCTTCCCGGCGGCTTCAGCTACGGCGACTACCTGCGCTCCGGCGCGATCGCCGCGCTCTCGCCGATCATGGCCGAGGTCAAGACGGCCGCCGCCGCGGGCATGCCCGTGCTCGGCATCTGCAACGGATTCCAGATGCTCGTCGAGGCGCACCTGCTGCCCGGCGGACTGATCCGCAACGACCACCAGCACTTCGTCCGCCGCGACCAGAAGCTCGTCGTCGAGAACACCTCGACCGCGTGGACCAACGAGTTCGCGCAGGGCCAGGAGATCGTCATCCCGTTGAAGAACGGCGAGGGCGGCTACATCGCCGATGACGAGACGCTCGACCGCCTCGAGGGCGAGGGCCTCGTGGCCTTCCGCTACGCGGGCGTCAACCCGAACGGCTCGCTGCGCGACATCGCCGGCATCACGAACGCCGCGGGCAACGTGGTCGGCCTCATGCCGCACCCCGAGCACGCCACCGAGGCCGGCTTCGGCCCCGACACGGCTTCCGCGATGCGCTCCGGCACCGACGGTCTCGCGTTCTTCACGAGCGCGATCGCCGCGGTCGCCCGCGTCGCCGCCTAAAGTTCTTCTACGAAGGGTCGGATGCTTCAGCATCCGGCCCTTCGTCGTTCCCGGGCGTCTTCGTCTGTTGCACGCAGCGGATGTTGTTGCGCACCGCGGAGGTTCTTCCGCGAAACCTCCGCCACGGGCAACAACCTCCGTCGGGCGCAACGCCCACCCGGCTCGATAGGCTCGGGATGTGAGCCGCTTCGTCACCGTTCCCACCGCCCGCCTCGCCGAGAACATCGGCCCGCTGCCCGAGGGCGCGGAGCTCGAGATCTGGGACATGACGTCCCCGGCCCCGCGCGAGCGCATCGACTTGGTCGTGCCGCCGTACATGGGTGCGACGAAGGTGCTGGGCGCCCTCGAGGGCGTCGATGTCGGCCTCGTGCAGAGCCAGTCGATCGGTTACGACGGGGTCGCGGATGCTCTGCCGGCGGGCATCCCGTTCGCGAACGCTTCGAGCGTGCACGAGACCTCGACCGCCGAGATCGCGCTGGCGCTGACGCTGGCCGCTCAGCGGCAGTTCCCCCGTTTCGTGCTGGCCCAGCAGCAGGGCCAGTGGTCGCCGGTCTTCGCCGAGAGCCTGGCGGATCGCAAGGTTCTGCTGGTCGGATTCGGCGGAGTGGGCGAGGCGATCGCCCTGCGCCTGGAGCCGTTCGAGATCGATCTGACGGTCGTCGCGCGCACCGCGCGCCCGGTCTGGCACGAGCGTCTCGGCCGCGTGCAGGTGCATGCGATCGACGAGCTCGCGGGCCTGCTCCCGGATGCGGAGATCGTGATCCTCGCACTTCCCGGCGGTGCGGAGACGCACCGGCTCTTCGACGAGCGGATGCTGTCGCTGCTGCCCGACGGTGCGCTCATCGTCAACGTGGGCCGCGGAACCCTCATCGACACCGATGCCCTGGTCGCCGAGAACGGCCGCATCCGGGCGGCGCTCGATGTGATCGACCCGGAACCGGTTCCGGAGGGCCATCCGCTGTGGTCGACGCCCGGCGTGCTCATCTCGCCGCACATCGGCGGCGCGTCCACCGCGATGAACCCGCGCATCGCCCGCCTGATCCGCAAGCAGATCGAGCGGATGCTGCGCGGCGAGACCCCCGCGAACATCGTCATCCCCGGCTGAGCCCCATCGCGGCGCCGGGTGCCCTAGGCTCATCGGCATGACAGGCCTCGAGCAGTTCGCAGCCCCCGGCGCCCAGTGGTGGCGCAGCGCCGTGATCTACCAGATCTATCCGCGATCGTTCGCGGATTCGACGGGGAGCGGCGTCGGCGACCTTCCGGGTATCACGAGCCGTCTCGCGGCCCTCGAGGAGCTGGGCGTCGACGCGATCTGGCTGAGCCCGTTCATGACGAGCCCGCAGAAGGACGCCGGTTACGACGTCGCGGACTATCGCGACGTCGACCCGCTGTTCGGCACGCTCGACGACTTCGATGCGATGCTCGCCGAGGCGCATGCCCGCGGCATCCGGGTCATCGTCGACCTCGTCCCGAACCATTCCAGCGACCGGCATCCGTGGTTCCAGCAGGCCCTGGCAGCCGGGCCCGGAAGCCCCGAGCGCGCCCGTTACATCTTCCGCGACGGCCGCGGCGAGAACGGAGACCTGCCGCCGAACAACTGGGAGAGCGTCTTCGGCGGCGGCATGTGGGAGCGCGTCGTCGAGGCCGATGGCACGCCGGGCCAGTGGTACCTGCACATCTTCGACGTCACCCAGCCCGACTTCGACTGGACGAACCCCGAGGTGCGGGCGGAGTTCCGCTCGGTGCTGCGGTTCTGGCTCGACCGGGGCGTCGACGGCTTCCGGGTCGACGTCGCGCACGGCATGATCAAGACCGACGGGCTGCCCGATTACATGCCGCCGGTCGAAGCCGATTCGATGGGCGGCGGCGAAGCCGATGTGCCGTACTGGGGCCAGGACGGCGTGCACGACATCTACCGCGACTGGCATCGGGTGCTCGCCGAGTACGACGGCGACCGGGCCCTCTGCGGCGAGGCGTGGCTTCCGACGCTGAAGCAGACGGCGCTGTGGGTGCGTCCCGATGAGATGCACCAGACGTTCAACTTCCCCTACATGATGACCGCGTGGGATGCCGCGAGCATCCGCGACGTGATCCGCGAATCGCTGGCGGAGTTCGGGGCGGTCGGCGCCCCGAGCACGTGGGTGCTGTCGAACCACGATGTCGTGCGGCACGCGACGCGTCTGGCGGTGACGGTCGAGAACCCGCAGGGCGATGGGCTCGGCCCCCTCTCGGCTGGCAAGCCCGATCCGGCCGTCGGGCTCTCCCGCGCCCGCGCGGCCACAGCCGTGATGCTCGCGCTCCCCGGGTCGTCGTACCTCTACCAGGGCGAGGAGCTCGGGCTTCCCGAGGCGATGGAGATCCCCGACGACCTGCGGCAGGATCCGACATGGTTCCGCTCGCAGGGCGAGCGGTACGGACGCGATGGATGCCGCGTGCCGATCCCCTGGGAGGCGGATGCCCCCGCCTACGGCTTCAACGACACCGGCGCCTCGTGGTTGCCGCAGCCGGAGGAGTGGGCGCGGTTCGCGCGCGATGCCGAGACGGCGGATGCGGCATCCACTCTCCATCTTTACCGGACGCTGCTGCGGCTGCGCCGCGAGCGGGCACTGGGTGTCGGATCGCTCGTCTGGGAGGACCGCGGAGAGGAGGCGATCGCGTTCCGCCGCGGCGACCTGCACGTCGTCGCGAACCTCGGCGCCGAGCCGATCGAGCTCGGTGATGTGACATTCCTGACCCAGAGCGAACCGTTCGAAGGCACTGCGCTGCCGACAGACACGGCGGCCTGGTTCGTCACCGACTGAGTCGGGCGAACGACCCGGCAGTGCGCCGCTGCCGGGTACAGTGGTGGGCGGAGTGTCGGGAAGCCTGGTCGACGGTGTCCTTTCCGACGACAGAGAGTTCCTCCCGTGGCCCCGACTCCTCCCCGCCCCGAGCACGACCCCGACATCTTCCCGACCGCATCGCGCGGCGAATCTCGGCGCATCGGCGAGATCCTGCGCAAGGAGAGCGTCGGCGGCATCCTCCTCGTCGCCTTCGCCGCCCTCGCCCTCGTGTGGGCGAACTCGCCCTGGGCGGACTCGTACTTCGCCCTGCGCGACGTCGAGATCGGGTACGAGCCCTGGCATCTGCGTCTGAGCCTGGGCGCCTGGGCCGCCGACGGGTTGCTCGCGATCTTCTTCTTCCTCGTCGGCCTCGAACTCAAACGCGAGTTCGTCGCCGGCGACCTGCGCCGCTTCCGCACGGCCGTCATCCCGATCACGGCTGCCGTCGGCGGAGTCATCGTGCCCGCCGTCATCTACACGGCGATCGTCACAGGCGACGCCGAGGCATCCCGGGGGTGGGCGATCCCCACAGCCACGGACATCGCGTTCGCCGTAGCCGTGCTCGCACTGATCGGCTCGCACCTGCCGAGCGCGCTGCGCATCTTCCTCCTCACCCTCGCCGTGGTCGACGATCTCATCGCGATCACGATCATCGCGGTCTTCTACACCGAGAGCATCGCCGTCACGCCCCTGCTGCTCGCGCTCGCCGTGATCGCCGTCTACGGCCTGATCGCGCAGCGGTTCCGCACGTTCTTCCATCTGCGCCCGACGGCCGCCTGGCTGATCCTCCTGCCGATCGGCGTCGTCGCCTGGGCCCTGCTCCATGCCTCCGGCATCCACGCGACGATCGCCGGGGTGCTCCTCGGATTCACGATTCCCGTGCTGCATAAGAAGGCCGACCGCGCCTCGGAGAACGGACCCGGGCTCGCCGAAGTCTTCGAGCACCGTTTCCGTCCGCTGTCCGCCGGAGTCGCGGTACCGATCTTCGCGTTCTTCTCCGCCGGCGTCGCGATCGGCGGCGGCGAGGGCTTCGTCTCGGCCTTCGCCGACCCTGTCGTGCTCGGCATCGTCGTCGCTCTCGTCGTCGGAAAACCGCTCGGCATCACGCTCGCGACCTGGGTCATCACCCGGGTGCGGCGCATCGGCCTCGACCCGGCTCTGCGGTGGGTCGACATCGCCGGGATCGGGATGCTCGCCGGAATCGGCTTCACCGTGTCGCTCCTCGTCGCCGAGCTGAGCTTCGCACCGGGAAGCCCGGCGCACGATCACGCGAAGGTCGCGATCCTCACGGCATCCGTCATCGCGGCGGTCGTGGCATCCGTTCTTCTCAGCATCCGCAACCGGCGCTGCCGCCGGCAGTCCTCGATCACGCCGGAGCCCTGAGGCCGGCGGGCGCTTTCATCGGCCGTCACGCGGGCGGGAAGCCGCCGCTCAGCCGCCCGTGGAACACGCCGCTCGCGTCGTTGAGGCCGATGAGCTCGACGGTCTTGCCGTGGTGGGCGTACTTCGTCTCGATCGCGTCGAGCGCGGCAACGGTCGACGCATCCCACACGTGCGAGCGCGACATGTCGATCACGACGTGCTGCGGGTCCGCCGTGTACTCGAACTGGGTCGTGAGGTCGTTGCTGGAGGCGAAGAACAGCTGCCCGTCGACCGTGTAATGCACCGTGTCGTCGCCGAGCACCCGGGTGACGGTCACGACGTGCGCGACGCGGCGCACGAACAGCACCGAGGCGATGAGAACGCCGATGACGACCCCGATCGCGAGATTCTCGGTGAGCACGACGATGATGACCGTCGCGACCATGACGAACGTCTCGCTCTTCGGCATGCGCTTGAGGGTCGCGGGCCGGATGCTGTGCCAGTCGAACGCACCGATCGAGACCATGATCATCACGGCGACGAGAGCGGCCATCGGGATCGTCGCGACGAAGTCTCCGAAGACGACCACGAGCAGGAACAGGAAGATCCCGGCGCAGAACGTCGAGATGCGGGTGCGCGCCCCCGACTTCACGTTGATCATCGTCTGCCCGATCACGGCACAGCCGCCCATACCGCCGAAGATGCCCGAGAGGATGTTCGATGCGCCCTGCGCCCACGCCTCGCGGGTCTTGCGGGAGTGGGTGTCGGTGATCTCGTCGACGAGCTTCGCGGTCATGAGCGATTCCATGAGGCCGACGAGTGCGACACCGAGTGCGAACGGCGCGATGATCGTGAAGGTCTCCCAGGTCAACGGCACATTCGGGATGAACAGTTCGGGCAGGCTCCGCGGCAGCTCTCCCTGATCGCCGACCGTCGGCACCTTCAGGGCGAACGCGAGCACGACGGCAGTGACGATGATGACCGAGACGAGGGGCGCCGGGATCACCTTCGTGATCTTCGGCATGAAGACCATGATGAGGATGCCGAGAACGATGAGCGGGTACACGAGCCACGGCACGTCGTACATGTGCGGCACCTGCGAGATGAACACGAGGATCGCGAGCGCGTTGACGAACCCGGTCATGACGCTGCGCGGGATGAAGCGCATGAGCTTCGCGACGCCGAACACCGCGAGGATGATCTGGAAGACACCGGCCAACAGCACCGTCGCGATGAAGTAGTCGATCCCGTAGGTCGGGGCGACCGGGGCGATGACGAGGGCGACGGCACCGGTGGCGGCGGTGACCATCGCGGGGCGTCCGCCGAGGAACGCGATCGAGACGGCCATGATGAACGACGAGAACAGGCCGACCTTCGGGTCGACGCCCGCGATGACCGAGAAGGCGATCGCCTCGGGGATGAGCGCGAGCCCCACGACGAGCCCCGCGAGCACCTCGCGGGTGAGGATGCGCGGGGTCTTCAGCGCCGTGAGGACGGAGGGATTCGACCGGTAGCGGGTGCGGTCGTCGATGGTCATGGATGCTCCAAAGGGGATGCCTCGACGAAGACGGGAGGCAGATCAACTGTAGCCGCGGGGCGGTCGACACTAGAGTCGTGGCCATGAGCATCGACCTCGAAGCGCTGTACATCGATCTGCACCGGCATCCCGAGCTGTCCTTCCAGGAGACGCGCACAGCCGGCATCGCCGCCGGCCACCTGCGCGACCTGGGCCTCGAGGTCGAGGAGGGGATCGGGATCACGGGCGTCGTCGGAGTCCTCCGCAACGGCGACGGACCGGTCGTCTGGGCGCGCGCAGATATGGACGGCCTCCCGGTCGAGGAGCTCACGGGCCTCCCGTACTCCAGCACTGTGACGGGCATCGACCCGGCGGGGAACACCGTCCCGGTGATGCATGCCTGCGGCCACGACATGCACGTGACCGCGATGATCGGCGCGGTCGAGCGCCTCGTCGCCGAACGCGAGGAGTGGTCGGGAACCCTGGTCGTGATCATCCAGCCCGCTGAAGAGTACGGCGCCGGGTCCCGCGCCATGCTCGACGACGGGCTGCTCGAGCGCGTGCCCCGCCCGAACATCGTGCTCGGCCAGCACGTCACGCCGCTTCCCGCCGGGATCATCGGCATGCGGCCCGGCCCGCAGATGGCCGCCGCCGACGGGATCACCGTCACCCTGCACGGTCGCGGCGGTCACGGCTCGCGCCCGCACACGACGATCGACCCGGTCGTCATGGCCGCCGCCACCGTGATGCGCCTGCAGACGATCCCCTCGCGCGAGATCGATCCGCGCGAGGTCGGCGTCGTCACGGTCGGCTCGATCCACGCCGGCACGAAGAACAACATCATCCCCGCCGAGGCGACGCTCGAGCTGAGCCTGCGCTACTCGACCGACGAGATGCGCGACAAGATCCTCACGGGCGTCGAGCGCATCGTGCGAGCCGAGGCCGCAGCATCCGGCGCCGAGCGCGAACCCGAATTCCGCACGGCGCACACCCTGCCGCCGACGATCAACGACCCGGCCGCAACGGCCCGGGTCACCGCGGCCATCAACCGCGACCTCGGCGCCGGAACCGTCGTCGATCCCGGGATGTTCACCGGCAGCGAGGACGTCTCCTGGTTCGCCCGCGACGCGGATGTTCCACTCGTGTTCTGGTTCTTCGGCGGCGTGGCCCCGGAAGCGTATGCGGCGGCCGAGGCATCCGGAACCGTCGCGGAGGACATCCCGACCAACCACTCCCCCTACTACGCGCCGGAGATCCACCCGACGCTCGAGACGGGCGTCGCCGCGATGGCGATCGCCGTGCGGGAGTTCCTCGCCTGAGAGAGCGGGCGCTCAGACCTCGACGATGCGCGGATCGATCGGTGCGGGCAGCGCCGGCCGCGTGCCGTGCGCCTCGCGGTGGATGCGCTCCATGCGCGCGTCGAGCTCGCCCGCGGCGTGCGCCGCATCGGTGAGGCTGTCGACGAGGTGCCCCGGCACCTGGCCCTGGAACTTGTAGTGGATCTTGTGCTCCAGACTCGCCCAGAAGTCCATCGCGATGGTGCGGAACTGCACCTCGACGGGGATGCACAGCTGCCCCGTCGACAGGAACACCGGCACCTCGATGATCGCGTGCAGACTGCGGTAGCCGTTCGCCTTGGGCTGGGCGATGTAGTCCTTGACGACGCGCACCGTGATGTCGTCCTGCGCGGTGAGCAGATCGAACAGCTGGTAGACGTCGGTGACGAAGCTGCAGGTGACCCGAATTCCGGCGATGTCGGTGATCTCATCGCGGATGCGCTCGAAGTCGGGCTCGATGCCCTTCCGGGCGATCTTCTCGACGATCGAATCGGGCGTCTTCAACCGACTCGTGACGTGCTCGATCGGGTTGTAGTCGTGGTCGTGGAGGAACTCGTCGCGCAGGATCGAGATCTTCGTCTCGACCTCGCGCATGCCGAACTCGTACCCGCGCAGGAAACGCTGGAACTGATCGCGCAGCTCCTTCGCCTGGCTGATGTCGTCTTCGCTGACCTCGATGGTCGTCATGACATCGACGTTACGCGGTCGGGTTCGGCATCCGCTGAGTGCTCGGGCGCCGGTGCCGGCTTCTCGCGGGAATCGGTGAGCTGCTGCCCCGAGACGAGACCGGGCAGGCCCCGGCCGCGCCGGGTGAACAGAAGCAGCAGGATGCTGGCGAACACGAGCGCCGGGACGGCGAGGGGGACGAAAAGCCCGAGCAGCGAGATCCCCGCATAGCCCGCGGCCCAGCGCAGCAGGCGCGCGATCGGCTGCGGAACCCGTCCGCCCCGGTAGCGCAGGCGCACTGTCGCATCGCCGATCGTCTGACCGGTGGCGAGCACGACGATCAGCCAGATCGCGGCGGTGCCGAGCGTCGACCAGAACGACACGAGCGTCCCGTCGCTCGCATCCTGCGGCAGCTCGAGCAGGTACAGGCGGACCGCGGCGACGCCCACGCCCGCCACATAGCCGATCAGTGCGAACGCGATCCCGTCGCAGAGCATCGCCAGCGCGCGGCGCCCCTTCGTCACCGGACGCGGAGCGTCGGCATCCGATGCCTTCGCCGACCCGCGATGCACTCGGGGCACGATGAAGCCGATGACCGAGCCGACGAGCGCGCCGAGCGTGTTCGTCATGAGGTCGCCGACGTCGAACACCCGGTAGGCGCACGGGTACAGGCCCCACACGCCCGTCAGCTGCGTCGTCTCGACGAACATCGAGAGCCCGAGCCCGGCGGCGAACGCGACGAAGATCCCTCGGCCGCCGAGCACCCGTACGAAGAAGCCGAGCGGCAGGAAAAGCACGACGTTCAGGGCGATCTGCAGGAACGCCGGATCCCTGACGAAGCGGGAGCCCTGCGAGAGGGTTCCGCGCAGCTCGCGCACGATCTCCAGCGGATCGGTCACCATGCCGACGCAGCGGATGTCGTCGCCGTCCGGCAGCGGGAGGAGCGTGTACGTCCAGATCGCCCAGAAGTAGATCAGCGCCGCGCCCCACAGCAGCAGCCGGCCGAAGGACAGATGCCCGCGGCGCCGATAGGCGATCGCGACGAAGGGGACGAAGAGCAGGAAGCCGACGACGAGACCCAGCCCGATCGCGACAGCCCCCGAGAACATCTGACCGGTCACCCGGAGATCTTATCCGGGTGACCGGTCGCGGGACAGCACAGCCTATCGGGTCAGCGGTTCATGCGGTCGGTGCGAGCGGCTCGGCCGACGCCGTTGACCGTGAGCAGTGTGCCCGTCTCGGTGAACTCCTGCAGGATCTCGTTCTGCCGCTCGGAGCCCGGCCGGTAGGTGATCAGGCTGACCACGACCGCCACGACGAGCGCGCAGACGAAGGCCGGCAGGAGCTCATACATCTCCGGCCAGACGACATCCCAGATGAACACTCCCGCCGCACCGACGAACATGCCGACCAGAGCGCCCCAGTTGGTGAGCTTGCGCCAGAACAGGCTGAGCAGGATGAGCGGGCCGAACGCCGCGCCGAAACCGGCCCAGGCGAACGACACGAGCCCGAGGATGGTGTCGTCGGGCGCGAGCGCGAGCACGGCGGCGATGATTGCGATGATGAGCACCGCGACACGGCCGAGCATCACCATGCGCTTGCCCTCGGGCGGAGTCTTCTTCATGACCTTGTAGAGGTCTTCGACGAGCGCCGAGGAGCAGACGATCAGCTGGCTCGACACGGTGCTCATGATGGCCGCGAGAACCGCGGCGAGCACAAGACCGGCGATGAACGGGTGCAGCAGCGTCTGCGACATGACCAGCACCACGGTCTCGGGGTTGCCCAGGTCGATGCCCCTCTGCGCCATGTAGGCGATGCCGACGATGCCCGAGAAGACGGCGCCGGCGAGCGAGAGGATCATCCACGACATGCCGATGCGGCGAGCGCTCTTGGCCTCACGCGGGCTGCGCAGCGCCATGAAGCGCACGATGATGTGCGGCTGGCCGAAGTAGCCGAGCCCCCAGGCGAGCGCCGAGACGATCGCGAGGACCGTGCCGCCGGTGATCGCCGTGCCGCCGATGAGCGACAGGTGGTTCGGGGCGAGGTCGTCGATGTAGGTGCCGACCTCGTCGAATCCGCCGACCGCGATGACCGCCGCGACGGGGACGACGATGAGGGCGATGACCATCATGAGGCCCTGCACGACGTCCGTGAACGAGGCTCCGAGGAAGCCGCCGAAAAGCGTGTAGATCAGGGTGACCCCGGCGACGAGCGCCATGCCGAGCAGGTAGTCCGAGTTGAAGGAGCTCTCGAAGAAGACGCCTCCGGCGACCATGCCGCTGGAGATGTAGAGCGTGAAGAAGACGAGGATGACGATGCCGGCGAGGATGCGCAGCAGTCGCGACGAGTCGCGCAGCCGGTTCTCGAAGAAGCTCGGCACCGTGATGGAGTTTCGGGAGACCTCTGTGTAGGCCCGCAGTCGCGGAGCGACGAGCCACCAGTTCAGATATGCGCCGATCGTCAGGCCGATCGCGATCCACGCCTCGATGAGTCCGGAGAGGTAGATGGCACCGGGCAGGCCCATGACCAGCCAGCCCGACATGTCGCTCGCACCGGCGCTGAGCGCGGCCACGCCCGGCGGCAGATCGCGCCC
The DNA here is from genome assembly GCF_054798215.1 of Microbacterium sp. GXF6406. NCBI lineage: Bacteria > Bacillati > Actinomycetota > Actinomycetes > Micrococcales > Microbacteriaceae > Microbacterium > Microbacterium sp. GXF6406. Next base: position 90,154 of record NZ_JBSJZH010000005.1, read on the forward strand.
GCCGAGCATATAGTCCTCGTGGTTCTTCGTGCGCCGGAACGCCACGTAGCCGATCACGAGCATGGCGGCGAAATACAGCGCCAGCGCGATGAAGATGAATATCTGGTCGGACATCGTCGTCCCTCCGTACTTATGGTGCGGTGTAGCCCCGAGCCTGACAGAGATGCCGACCCCACGCCAGAGTTATCCACACCTCACGGGGCGCGCCGACCGGAATTCCGGGATGCCGCGATCAGGCGTGCAGCAACCCGCGCTCGGCCGGTCGCGCGTCGACCGGTGCGAGCACGGCGAGGATGCGCACGAGCGTGGTGAGCCAGAGCAGCCCCATCCCGATGACGATGGCTTCGAGCACCGTGAGCGAGAAGATGTGGAACCGGTCGGTGAGCACGAAGGCGACCACGAGCAGCACGACGGTTCCGGCAGACGTCACCACCAGCGGCTTCGGCGGGCCCGGCATCATGAACGTCGTCACGGTTCCCGCCGCGATGAAGAGCACCAGCGTCGACACGGCCGCGATGTTGTGGATCAGCAGATTGCGCTCGAGCGGGAAGAGCCCGACCTCGGCGAGCGCGACGCCGGTGGCAGCCCACAGGAGGACGACGGCGACGATCCGCCCGAACCAGCCGTCGCCGCGGAGTCGGTGCAGGTCGCGGCCGATGTAGAACCCGACGGTGGCGATGAGGAGTCCGCCGACGATGAGCGTTCCGTTGAACACCCAGGCGTCGTCTCCGATGCCCAGCTGCGAGAAGTTCAGGTGCCACCAGGCGGGGTCGGCTGCCGTGAGCATCGCGAACAGTGTGCCGAGCACGAGGTAGCTGAACAGCAGGTTCGCGAGATCGCCCGTGGAGAGTCCAGTGCCGGCTTCGAAGGCGAGGCGTCCGCCGATGGCGCCGGCGATGCCGATCACGATCCCGCCTCCGAGGGGCGGCAGTTGCAATCCGTGAAGACCGACGCCGAGCACTTCACCGGCGACGAGGACGCCGAAGGCGGTCACACCGGCGAAGGCGATCGTCAGCGCGAGCGACGAGAAAGCCGAGACGAGCACCTGCCAGCGCGGCATCGCCGCGGTCTCGCCGCGCCGGTGCAGGAAGCTGCTGATGAGGAACGCTCCGGCGGCCACGAGGCCGCCCACGATCGCAGCGGGCAGGCCGATGGATCGTTCGCCGACGATCGGGCGCGGCGCTCCTCCCCAGAGGACGAAGGCCCCGGCCGATGCGCTGATCAAAAAGCAGATGAGCGTCGCCCAGATGGCACGGCTCTCCCGCAGCATCCGGTCGTCATCATCCATTCCTCTATCGAACCACGAGCCACCGACACCGATGACGCCGAAGACTCAGCCGCGCATCGCGACGCCTCGGCGCCAATAGCCCATGAACGCCACCTGTGCGCGGTCGATGCCGAGGTCCTTGACGAGGTGGCGGCGCAGCGTCGTGACGACGCCGCTCTCCCCCGCGATCCAGAAGTAGCGGTCGCCGTGCGTGCCGGCATCGTCGGCGAGATCCTCGCCGCTGCCGGAGTAGATCGGCGTCTCCCAGACGAGGTCCTCCCCTTCGGCATCCTGCACCACGATCTCCTGGTGCCCCGTGTCGCCGAGGAAGTCGAGCACGGTGGGGAGCAGCCGCTGTCCGTGCGCGGCGCCGCCGCGCGGCAGCCAGTGCACCTCGACGCCCGAGGGCGCGTCGATCGGCAACTCGTCCTCCGCCACGGGCACCTCGATGAACGCGATGCCGCGGGTGTCGCGCGGAGCATCCTCGAGGATGCGCGCGATCGCAGGAGCCGCGGTCTCATCGCCGACGAGCACGATCTTCGACGCCTCGCCCGGCGCGTACTCGATGCCGCCGCGGCTCTCGCGCCCGCGGCGCGGACCGACGATCAGCACCTCGTCGCCGGCCTGCGCGGCGCTCGCCCACAGCGAGGCGGGGCCCGTGAGTCCGGGTTCCAGGTGCAGCACGAAGTCGACGACGACCTCGGTGCCCTCGGGGTTCACGCGCAGCTCGCGCACCGAGTAGGTGCGCATCGACCCGCGCTCCTCCTCGCCGAAGGCCTGGTAGGCGCCCCACCAGTCATCCGTGTCGCGATCGATCGCGGGGAGCGCACCGGATGCCGGCGGAAAGACGATCTTGATGCGCACGTCGTAGACGTCGCCGGGGGTGCCGAAGCGGTCGAAGTCGTCACCGCCGAACGTGATGCGCACGAAGTTCGGCGACACCCTCTCGACGGCGCGCACCTCTGCGCGGGCGAGGATGAACGGGGAGCGGGTCTGGGTCTCAGCGGACATGATGCCTTCCGATCGGGGTGACCATCGGCTTGCCGGAGACCGGGTCCGTGGTGATGGTGTTGGGAAGTCCGAAGACCTCCTCGATGAGGTCGGCCGTGACGACATCGGCCGGATCGCCCATCGCGTGCAGGCGGCCGTCCTTCACGGCGACGATGCAGTCCGCGTAGCGGATCGCCAGGTTCAGGTCGTGCAGCACCATGACGATGGTCGTGCCGCGGCGGCGGTTGAGGTCGGTGAGCAGGTCGAGCACCTCGACCTGGTGCGCCACATCGAGGAACGTCGTCGGTTCGTCGAGCAGCAGGATGTCGGTCTCCTGCGCCAGTGCCATCGCGATCCAGACCCGCTGGCGCTGACCGCCGGAGAGCTCGTCGACGCTGCGGTCGGCGAGCTCGATCGTGTCGGTCGCCTGCAGCGCCTCGACGACCGCGCGATCGTCGTCGGCATCCCACGAGCGGAACATCTTCTGGTGCGGGTGGCGTCCACGGCCGACCAGATCGGCGACGGCGATGCCCTCCGGGGCGATCGGCTGCTGCGGCAGCAGGCCGAGCGTGCGGGCGAGTTCCTTGGTGTGCACCTCGGTGATCTTCTTGCCGTCGAGCACCACGGCGCCGCCGCTCGGGCTGATCAGACGCGACAGGGTCTTCAGCAGCGTGGACTTGCCGCAGGCGTTCGCGCCGACGATGACGGTGATCCGCCCCGCGGGCACCTCGAGGTCGATGCCGTCGACGATCGTTCGCCCGCCGTAGCCCGAGAAGAGCCCCTCGGCGGCGAGCAGATGCTGGGCGGTCATGAGGATCCTCCGCGTCGGGATGTGCGAATGAGCAGGTAGAGCAGGAACGGAGCGCCGAGGATGCCGGTGATCACACCGACCGGGAACTTCGTGTCGAACATGAACTGGCCGATCAGGTCGGCCGCGAGCACGAGGCATCCACCGGTCAGCGCCGCCGGCACCGTGACCGTTCCGCCATGACCGACGATGCGCGTGGCGATGGGCCCGGCGAGGAACGCGACGAACGCGATCGGCCCCGTGGTCGCCGTCGCGAAGCAGGTCAGCGCGACCGCCGAGATGATGAGGAGAACGCGCACGAGATCGACGCGCACGCCCAGGGCGGATGCCGCGGCGTCGCCGAGTTCGAGGGCGCGCAGGTCGCGCGAGAGCAGCACGAGCACGGGCAGCAGCACGAGCACCGAAAGCCCCAGCGGCACGACGCTCTCCCAGCGCACGCCGTTCAGGCTGCCGGTGAGCCAGCGCATGGCGACCGCGACATCCCACTCGGCGGCGCGCTGGATCGTGTACGACACGACGGCTTCGAGCATCGCGCCGATGCCGATGCCGATGAGGATGAGCCGGCCGCCGGTGGATTCCCCGCCGCGGGCGGCGAGGTAGATGAGCGCGGCGGTGACGATGCCGGCGATGAGGGCGACGAGCATGGTCGCCGTCCCGCTCCAGTGCAGCACGACGAGCGAGATGACCGCTGCGGCGCTGGCGCCGGAGCTGATGCCGATCACGTCGGGGCTGGCGAGCGGGTTGCGCAGCATGGTCTGGAACGTCGCGCCGGCGGCGCCGAAGGCGAGACCGGCGAGGGCGCCGATGATCGCCCGCGGGATGCGCAGGGTGCCGACGGTGAAGGATGCTCCGGGCACGGTCTCGCCGCGCATGACGGCGAGCACGTCGGAGAGCGGATAGATCGTGTTGCCGAGCATGATCATCGCGCCCATGAGAGCGACGAGTGCGACGGAGAGCGCCGTGACCGCGATGACGCGGCGGCGCGAACGTCGGCGGCGACCGGCGCGGACGACCGCGATGCGGGCGGCGATGTCGGCGGCGGCGGATGCCGGGGGCTGCAGGATCGTCATGTCAGAGTGCCCTCATCCGGGTGCGACGGGCGATGATGACGAGAACGGGTGCACCCACGAAGGCGGTGAGGATGCCCGCCTCGGTCTCTCCCGGGTAGCCGATGAGGCGGCCGATGGTGTCGGCGAGCAGCAGCAGCACGGTCCCGCCGAGCGCGGAGATCGGCAGCACCCAGCGCTGGTCGGGTCCGACGAGCATCCGGACGACATGGGGAACCATGAGCCCGACGAACGCGATGGGGCCGGCGACCGAGGTGACCGCTGCGCACAGCAGCACGCCCGCGGCGGCGGCGATGAGCCGAGTGCGGCCGATGCGCACGCCGAGGCCGACGGCGACGTCATCGCCCAGGGCGATCGCGTTGAGTGCGGGGGCGGAGATGAAGGCGGCGACCGCCGCGACGGCGAGGAGGGGTGCGATGAGACCCATCGTGGCCCAGTCGGCTCCGCCGACGCCGCCGACCTGCCAGAAGCGGAAGGTGTCCATGGCGGCGAGGCGCGGCAGCAGCACGGCGCTGACGAGCGAGGACAGCGCCGCCGTGGTGGCGGCGCCCGCCAGGGCGAGCTTGATCGGCGTCGATCCGCCCGGGCCGACCGATCCGACGATGTAGACGAAGATCGCCGTGACGATGGCGCCGAAAAGGGCCAGCCACAGGTACTCGAAGGCGGAGGTGATGCCGAAGAACGCGATGCCGCAGACGACCGCGAGCGCAGCGCCGGTGTTGACGCCCAGGATCCCGGGGTCGGCGATCGGGTTGCGGGTGACGGCCTGCATGAGCGCGCCGGAGAGGGCGAGGGCCGCGCCGGCGATGACCGCGAGCACCGTGCGCGGGATGCGCTGCTGCACGGCGATCGCCCCGATCTCGTCGGGAACCCTCCCCTGGAACCAGGAGCCGATGCCCTCCACGATCTCGTCGAAGGTCACGGGCCGGGAACCGAAGGCGAGCGAGAGCAGCACCGCGATGATGACGGCGATGACCGCCGCGATGACGATCACGACACGGCGCCGCGCCCCCGCCTGTGAGGCGGAGTCGCGGCGCCGGTCGTCGACCGTCGTCGGGGTCGAGGTCACTTCACCGACGAGACGGCGCCGTCGAGAAGAGCGACGTAGTCCTCGATCATCCACGGGATGGACAGGGCGGTCGGGGTGACCGAACCGCTGAACGCATCACCGGTGCCGACCGAGATGACCGCACCGTTCTTGACGGCGTCGAGGGTGCTCCACAGCGGGTCGGCCTGCAGTGCCTTGAGCAGGTCGTCGCCATCGCCGTAGCTGACGATGATGTCGACGTCGGCGATCTGGTCGGCGTTCTCGGCGCTGATGTCGGCGTAGAACGTGTCGAGACCGCCGGCGAGTTCGGGCAGCTCGAAGCCGAGGTCGTGGAGGAACGCCGTGCGGGAGTCGCCCTGACCGTAGATCGAGATCGTCGACAGGTCGGCGGCGTTCATGAAGAAGAAGGCGGCCTTCGTGCCGGTGTAGTCGGAGTCGGCGGTCGCGTCGGCGATCTGCGCCTCGAGGTCGTCGATGAGCGCGAGGCCCTCATCGGCGAGGCCGAGGGCGGCCGAATCCACGCGGATGACATCGCGCCACGGGGTGATCCACGGAGCGTCCGGGTAGGCGACGGTCGGCGCGATCTCGCTGATCGTCGCGTAGCTGTCGGCGTCCAGGCCGGAGTAGCCGGCGAGGATGAGGTTGGGGGCGGTATCGGCGATCGTCTCGAAGTCGGTGCCGTCGGCGGTCGAGAACACGACCGGCTCCTCGGCGCCGAGGGCCTTGTACGCATCGAGAGTCCAGTCGTAGACGCCGAGGCCGTCGCTGCCGTCCATCGACCAGGTCTGGTCGTCGACGCCGACCGGCGCGATGCCGAGCGCGAGCGCGACGTCCTGGTTTCCCCATCCGATCGTGCTGACGCGCTCGGGCGCGGACTCGACGACCGTCTCGCCGAGGGCGTGCGTCACGGTCACGGGGAAGACGCCCTCGGATGCCGCGCTCCCGCCGGCGTCGCCATCGGTCTCGGCGGAGGAGGTGGAGCAGGCGGCGAGGCCGAGGGCGAGGGCCGCGACGGCGCCGATGCTCAGGACACGGGAGATGCGCACAGTCATCCCTTTCGGGTTCGGGGGGAAGGATGCGGCGACAGCCGCTGAGCTTTGGTAAGCCTGACCTAATGTACACCCGGGTAAGGGTGCCCTGATATATCGATGCCGTTCTGTGACGGAAAGGGCCGCCGCCCCCGAGGGGACGACGGCCCTGAGCCGATCCGGCAGCTGTCAGGCGAAGAGCGCGGTGATCGCCGGAACAGTGAGGACTGCCACGTAGTAGCCCATGAACTGGACTCCGGTGTGCATGTTGAACAGCTTGTTCAGCAGCCCGCCGACGAGACCGATCGTGACCGACACGAGCAGCGCGATGACGCCGCCCTCGTACAGGCAGATCACGGCGATGAGACCGGCGAAGGCGCCGATGATCGCCTCGTGCGAGATCTTCTTCATGATCCAGGCCGCCGCGCGGTGCGCCTGCGTCATCGCGAACGGGTACGTGATCGCCAGGGCGATCAGCACGGCCGCGAGGCCGATGACGAGGAACTGCCACGGTGCGAGCAGGTCGTGCAGGTTGTTGGTCTGCCCGGTCTCCGCATCGATCGTGAAGATCGGCGGCGCGTTGAACAGCGGGTTCGCGGGGCCCGCGGCCATCGGCGACAGCGGCAGTCCGATCGCGATCAGCGGGATGAGCGTCTCGGCGATGTACGTCGACTCGGTCGTTCCGTTCTTCACCGACATCATCGTGGTCAGGCGCCGGTAGCCGTTCTTGATGCGTCCGGCGAACATCTCGCCCATGAGCACCGTCATGGCGACCGGCGAGAAGACGAACGTTGCGCTCGAGATCACGGCGGCCCCGGCCGTGCTGCTCAGCTGTGTGCGGTCGAGCACGCTCACCGGGTTGGGCATGCGCCCCTTCCAGGTGCGCACATCCGCGGCCAGCTCGAACTCGCGGGGAGCGTCGCGCATCATGGACTTGCGGCCGATGGGGCTGGACGCGAGGAACAGGTCCGCGATGAGCGGACCGATCGCGATGCCGAGGAAGAAGCTCACCGACAGGCCCTTGCCGAGCGCGCCGGTGGCGAAGTTCTGCATGCCGACGACGATGAGCACGAACGGGATGAGGGCGAACAGCGCCGCCCAGCGGCCCTTCGACAGCACGGCGATGAGTGCTGCGGCGGCGAGGAAAAGCCAGGGCGCGACAGCGCTGATCGCGTCCGAGAACGGAGTGATCACCCAGGCGAAGAAGACCGCCAGCGGCACGGCGATGATCGCGGCGACGACGCCGCCCGAGATCGCCTTGCGCAGCGCGATGTGCGGAACTCCGAGCTCGCGCAGCATCTGCGCATCGCGCAGCATGGGCGCCGCGAGCGTATCGCCGGGTATGCCCAGCAGTGTCGTCGGGATCGCGTGGGTGATGTGCTTCGCCGCGATGGATGCCATGAAGAAGGCGAAGACGCCGGCAGGGGGCACGCCCAGCAGGATGACGAGCAGCGTCAACGGGGCGATCGTGGCCGTCTCATCCGTGCCCGAGACGAGGCCGATGAGGGCGAAGACGATCGTGCCGATCAGGGCCATGCCCAGTGCCCACAGGGTGGGTTCGAGGAGGGACTCCATCAGAGCTTGTCACCCGCCTCGGCACGAGCGACGTTCTTGCGGTGCTGGGCGACGAAGTCGTCGTACAGCCCGAGCTCCTTCACTTCGCGGAGCACGGCCGCGGGCAGTTCGTCGGGGTCGCCGAGCGGCCCGATCTCGTCCTCGATCGCATCCATGGCCGCTTCGCGCGAACTGGCATGATTCTCGCCGATCGTCACGATGCGCTTGGGCTTGAAGATGTTCGCGGCGATCACCGCGGCGAGCACGCAGGCGGCGAGCCCCGCCACGAGCGCGTAGGAATCGGCGAGCGCGTCACCGCCGGTGAGCTCGCCGAACCCCCACTGCGCCACCAGGAAGACCGGGACGGCGATGCCGATGCCCAGTCCGATGGAGCCGAGCAGATGACGGCCGTCGACCGTATCCCCCCACACCTCCAGCAGTCGTTGTTCTTGCACGGTTCTTCCTCTCTACCGGGTCAGCGCCGTTGCCACTCGTGACATCGGGTTCTTGCCCAGCTCGTGTGCGAGCCAGGCGCTCGTCTCGACAAGGGCGTCGAGATCGATTCCGGTGCGGATGCCAATTCCCTCCAGCATCCACACGAGATCGTCCGTGGACAGGTTCCCCGTCGCAGACTTCGCGAAGGGGCATCCGCCCACCCCGCCGGCCGCCGCGTCGAAGACGCGGACGCCCTCATCGAGACCGGCGTAGACGTTCACCGCTGCCATGCCGTACGTGTCGTGCATGTGCAGGGCGAGGTCGGAGACCGGGATGCCGGCATCGGTCAGAGCACGCACCACGGTGCGCACCTGGCCGGGAGTCGCGACGCCGATGGTGTCACCCAGCGACAATTCGCGCACGCCCCATCCTCGCATCCGCGTCGCGAGACCCACGACGTCGGCGACGGGTGTCGCGCCCTCCCAGGGGTCGGCGAAGACCATCGACAGGTAGCCGCGCACGCGCACACCGTCTTCGGCGGCGCGGGTGACGACGGCCGCGGCGTGCTGCTCCATGCGCTCGCGCGAGGCGCCGAGGTTCTCCTGCGAGAAGCTCTCGGTCGCGCTGAGGAACACGGCGATGTCGTCGGCGCCGGCCGCGCGGGCCAGGTCGTAGCCGCGCACGTTGGGCACGAGCACGGGGGTGCGCTGGGGCAGGTGGGCGACACGGCGCAGCACCTCATCGGAGCCGGCCATCTGCGGCACCCGGTCGGCGCGCACGAAGCTGCCGGCCTCGATCACGGATGCTCCGGCCGCCGCCAGGCGCTCGATGAGGGCCACGCGGGTGTCGACGTCGAGCGTGCGGGACTCCGCCTGCAGGCCGTCGCGCGGGGACACCTCCCAGATCTCGACGCTGTCGCCCGAAACTTTCGGCAGCGGATCGACGACGGGAAGCCCCAGCCCCCGGATGCCGGCCATCAGCGCTTCCGGTGCTCGGCGAGCAGCGTCTCGGCGACGTCGGCGCGCACGGCCCCGCCGGCGACGAGCGCCGCGGCGATCTGATCGACCTCGGCGCCGGTCGCGCCGGCCGCCACGGCCACGTTTCGGGCGTGCAGGCCCATGTGGCCGCGCTGGATGCCCTCGGCGGCGAGCGCGCGCACGGCGGCGACGTTCTGCGCGAGGCCGACCGCGACGACGATCTGGGCGAGCTCGTTGGCCGTCGTCACCTCGGTGAGGGCGACGGCGGCGCGGGCGGCGGGGTGCGACTTGGTGGCGCCGCCGACGAGGCCCACGGCCATCGGCAGCTCGAGGGTGGCGACGAGGTCGCCGTCGGCATTCTTCTCGAAGCGCGACAGGGCCCGGTACTGGCCGTCGCGGGCGGCGTAGGAGTGCGCGCCCGCCTCGACCGCGCGGGTGTCGTTGCCGGTGGCGAGCACGACGGCGGAGATGCCGTTCATGATGCCCTTGTTGTGGGTGGCCGCACGGTACGGGTCGTCGTAGGCGAGGGCGGCACCGGTGATCATGTCGTCCACGACGCGGGCGCCGCCGAGCTCGTCCGCGCCGATCACGATGCGGGCGCGGGTGAGGCGCAGATCGGCGAGGTTGGTGAGGATGCGCAGCAGCGAACGGCCCCCGGCGATCTCGGCCAGCAGCGGGGCGATGGCCTCGGCCATGGTGTTCACGGCGTTCGCGCCCATGGCATCGCGCACATCGACGAGCAGATGCACGATGAGGTGATCGTCGAGCAGTCCATGGACGGTGCGCACCGTGAGATCGCGGGCGCCGCCGCCGAACTCGACGAGCTTGGGGTCCTGGGCATCGGCGAGGGCGAGCACCTCGTCGCGGCGCTCGAGGATGCGGGCGCGGGCGCCGTGCGGGTCGGCGACGTCGAGTAGCTGGATCTGCGCCTGCATGATCGGGGCGGTCGAGGTCGTGGTGATGCCGCCGCGCGCCCGGGACATGCGGGCGATGTTGCTGGCGGCTGCGACGACGGACGGCTCTTCCGTCGCCATCGGCACGAGCACCTCGCGACCGTTGACGATGACGTTGGTGGCGACGCCGACCGGGATGCCGATCTGGCCGATGACGTTCTCGATCATGCGGTCGGCCTGGTCATCGGCGAGGCCGGAACCGGAGAGGGGGGCGAGCAGATCGGCCGACGCGCCGATCGCCTCGGCGACGGCCGAGCGCCGCTCCTCGATCGAGAGATTGCGCAGTCCGCTGAGTCGAGATGTGGTTGCCACGTGCGGGGTCCTTTCCCGGCGCCAGGCCGGGGAGGCCACGGTGCCGAGGACAGCCAACCACGCGGATGCTGGCGCAGAGCAGGTCCGGATCGGACACAGTTCAGCGGTTGATCATGTCCTCTCGAGCAGGCGCCGCGCGCGCTCGATGCGCAGCGCGAGCTCCAGACGGAACCGGGCCTCGCCGCTGTCGAGATCGTCGGCCAGCAGCAGCCGCAACCGCTGGAGCCTCTGCTTCACGGTGCTCGCGTGCACCTGCAGACTCCGGGCCGCGGCGACCGGCGACCAGTGCGCGTCGAACAGAGCGGACAGCGTCTCGAAGAGGTCGGTGCCGCGGGCTTCATCCCATTCGAGCACCGGCCCCAGCATCCCGTCGACGAAGCCGCGCAGGCGCGCGGCATCCCCGTCGAAGAGCAGCGCATAGGGGGCCAGAACCGATCCCGTCACCGCGCCGGTGAGACCGAGGCCCTGCGCGATGCGCGCACTCCGCCAGAGCGACTCGGCCTGCGCCGCCGCCGCGTCGAGCCCGTCCGCCGAGGCCACGGCGGCGACCGGCGCCGAGAGGTCGACGAGCAGCATCTCCAGGTCGACGGCATGCGCACCCGGCAGCAGCACCGTGATGCCGTCCGGATGCGGGGCGACGAGCGCGTGCGCCCGGCGACGGGCGCGCTCGCTGATCCGACGCCGGGATTCCGCATCGGCCGGCACGGCGAGCGCGATCCACGGCTCATCGACGCCGAGCCCGCGGGAAGCGGCGCGACGCACGGCCGCACGACGCCGGGCGGGGGTGTCCAGCAGCTCGGCCGCGAGTTCTCCGCGCACCTGCTCCTCGGCATCCGCCAGAGCGTCCCGGCGCAGCATGAGCAGGGCGAGGGTCGACGCGGAGCGCTCGATCGTGCGCCGTTCGACCGGGGAGAGATCGCGGCCGGAACGGCGGATGAGCAGTGCCCCGGCGCGTTCGGCGGCCGTCACCACAGGCGCCACGAAGGAGATCGGGCCGTCGTCGAGATCGATGCCCCGGCCGCTCGCCGCCGCGGCCGCGATCACCGGGCGCAGCCCGCGGCGGGCCGCCGCCGTCAAGGGTGGTTCCTCGGCCGAATCGGACTCGGTCGCGGTCGGCACGGCCCGACTGTCGGTGATGGTCCCGGCATCCCCGTCGACGAAGCAGACGCGACGGCCGAGCGCATCCGCCAATGCTGTGACGACGGCATCCGCTCCGTGCCCCGCGACGACCATTCCGGTCAGCTCGCCGTGCAGCGCGGCCGCCCACTCGGCCTCGCGCTGGCGGGAGGCCGCCTCGGCCGTGGCATCCTGGGCCTGCTTCAACAGCTGCGCGAAGTGCAGGGCGAGGGCGGCGTGGCCGGCGAACTCCGCGAGCAGCGACACCTCGTCCGGACGGAAGCTTCGGGCATCCCGACTCGCGGCGAACAGCACCCCGAGCACCTCATCGCCGACGACGAGCGGTGCGCCCAGCAGCGAACGCAACTGCTCCTCGCCGATGATCGCGTCGATCGTCGGATCGTGCGGCACCGAGGTCACCGAGGCGTAATCCTCGACCCACTGGGGTTGACGGGTGTGCACCGCGAGACTCGCGACGCCCACGCCCGCGGGCACGACCATCGCGAGGAACCGCGGGGATGTCGTGCCGCTCGCCGCGCGCACATACAGCTCATCGTGATCGGCGTCGTAGACCGACAGATAGGTGATGTCGATGTCGACCAGCTCATGCGCGCGGTCGACGATGCGCTGCAGCATGAGGTCGGCATCCGGCATCGACAGCAGGTCGCGCGTCGACGACATCACCGCTCGCAGCTCTGCGCTGCGCTGACGCAGCCCCTCCACGCGCCCCTCGAGCGTCAGCATCGCCTCGGCCGCGGCAGGGTCTGCGGCGAGCGCTGCGCTCACCAGCGCCGGGTCGAGTCGGATGCCGTCGGACAGCGCACGCAGCTGTGCGGCGAGAGGGGAATCCATGGGATTCATCGTCGCAGGTCGTCGGCGGTGGGATGGCGGCGACCACCGGGCTAACGTTGAGGCATGCGAGTGACATCGGCGGTGCGGAGCGCGAAGCGCGGCCCGCTGCTGCAGGTCGTCAAGTCGGCCGCGGCGACGATCGGCGCGTGGATGATCGCCGGATGGCTGATCCCCGGTCCCCTGCCGGTGTTCGCCGCGATCGCCGCGCTGCTGGTGGTGCTGCCGAGCGTGAACCAGTCGTTCACGAAGGCCATCGAACGCAGCATCGGCGTGATCGTCGGCGTCGTCATCGCCACGGGCCTCAGCCTGCTGCTCGGGGCGCAGAGCTGGGTCGTACTGCTCGCGATCGTCGTCGCGATGGTCACCGCGTGGGCGTTCAAGGCGACGCCGGGCATGGGCAACCAGGTCGCGATCTCGGCGATGCTCGTGCTCGCCCTCGGAGCCGACAGCCCGCAGTACGCGGTCGACCGCATCCTCGAGACCCTCATCGGTGTCGTGATCGGAATCATCGTCAACGCGCTCATCGTGCCGCCCGTGCACACCGGTCCCGCCCGGCGCGACCTCGGTCTGCTCGGCGTGGAGATCGCCGCCAGCCTCGACCGGCTCGCCGCGGCCCTGCCCGTGGAGCGGTCGCCGCAGCAGCTGCAGGAGATCATGCTCGAGGCGCGCCTGCTGCGTCCGATGCAGGTGGCCGCCGAAGCATCCGTCACCGCCGCCGAGGAGTCCCTCACCCTGAACCCGCGCCGCTCGACGCGCGGCGAGGTCACCGAGATGCGCGCGCTGCTGCGCCGGTTGAGCCCCATCGTCACGCAGGTCATCGGCATGACCCGCGCCTACTTCGACCATTACGACGAAACCCTGCCGGACGAGCCGACCGTGCATGCGATCGCCGAGCAGTTGCATCGGGCCGCTCATGACGCCCGACTCGCCGTGCAGGTCGCCGACGTCGCCCCCGAGCCCGAGACGCTCACCTCGGCGATCCCCGCGCTGACCGCGCCGCTGCGCATCACTCCCCCGGCATCCGGGCACTGGATCCTCATCGGATCCCTCATGGAAGATCTGCGCCGCATCCGCGAGGAGCTCATCGAGGAGTAGTCGGCCGGATGCCGCAGCATCCGTTCGCCCGCTTCCGCCGACACCTGTCAGTCGATTCGACACATGTCGGCCCGATTCGAGCGAATCGGCTGACATCCGTCATCGAGACCGACAAGTGTCGCGACGGATGCCGGACCTATCCTGAGGGCATGGACAAGCGGTGGATGCACTGCGTGCCGCGCTGGCGGAACTCGACGACCGGAAGATGCGCGCGGCGAACGCCAAGCGCGGCGACGACCACCGCGATTTCTCAGCGGACGAGCTGGACCGGATGCTGCGTGAGACACAACCCCCGAAAATCAACCAGTGGTTCATCGACTACGTGGCGAAGAAGTCGCCGCGCGCGAACGAGATGCGCGAACGCTGGCTCGGAAACGACGATCCCACGGTCGCCGCGGCCGCCTGGTCGCTCACCGCGGAGCGTGTCGCGAAGCGTCCAGACGGTTTGGATTTGGAGCCCCTGCTCGATCTCATCGAACAGGATATGCAGCAGGCACCGCTGCGGCCGCAGTGGGCGATGAACGAGACGCTCGCGCAGATCGGCATCCATCACCCGCAGCTGCGCGCCCGAGCCGTCTCGATCGGGAACGAGCTACAGGTTCTCGCTGACTATCCCACTGCTCCCGGAAGCACGTCGCCGTTCGCCCCGATCTGGATCGAGGCGATGGTGCGCCGACAGGGCTGATCCGTTTCCCCGCTTGAATGCGCCCACCCGACACTTGTCAGTCGATTCGACGGATGTCAGCCCGATCCGAGCGAATCGGCCGACATCCGTCATCCTGACTGACAGGTGTCGGCCGCGGCGATGGGGGATGATCGTAAGACCATGTCTTCTCTTCTCGACCCGGCCACCCTGCCCGATGGTTCCGACCCGGATGCCGTCTACCTCGCGTTCGTCGAGTGGGCCGAGTCCACCGGCATCCAGCTCTACCCGGCGCAGGACGAGGCGGTCATCGAGATCGTCCAGGGCAACAACCTGATCCTGTCGACGCCGACGGGCACCGGGAAGTCGCTCGTCGCGATCGGCGCGCACTTCGCAGCCCTCCTCGCGGGGCGCCGCAGCTATTACACCGCACCGATCAAGGCCCTGGTCAGCGAGAAGTTCTTCGCGCTCGTCGACGTCTTCGGCGCCGACAACGTCGGCATGGTCACGGGCGACTCGGCGGTGAATCCGGATGCGCCGATCATCTGCTGCACGGCCGAGATCCTCGCCAACCTCGCGCTGCGCCAGGGACCGGATGCCGCGGTCGGCCAGGTCGTGATGGACGAGTTCCACTTCTACGCCGATCCGGATCGCGGGTGGGCCTGGCAGGTTCCGCTGCTGACGCTGCCGCAGGCGCAGTTCGTTCTCATGTCGGCGACACTGGGCGACGTCACCGAGCTCTCGGCCGACCTGACCCGCCGCACCTCGCGCGAGACGGCCGTGGTGACGGGAGTCGAGCGTCCGGTCCCGCTACACTTCTTCTACGAGCTGACCCCGATCCACGAGACGATCGAGGACCTGCTGAACACCGGCCAGTCGCCGGTCTACATCGTGCACTTCTCGCAGGCGGCCGCCATGGAGCGCGCCCAGGCGCTGTCGAGCATGAAGATCGCCACCCGCGAGCAGCGCGACGAGATCGCGGCGCTCATCGGCGACTTCCGCTTCACGACGGCGTTCGGCAAGACGCTGTCGAAGTTCTTGCGAGCCGGCATCGGGGTACACCATGCCGGGATGCTGCCGAAGTACCGCCGTCTCGTCGAGCAGCTCGCCCAACGAGGCAAGCTGCGCGTGATCTGCGGCACCGACACCCTCGGCGTGGGCATCAACGTGCCGATCCGCACCGTGCTGCTCACTGCGCTGACGAAGTTCGACGGCACCCGGATGCGGCAGTTGAACGCCCGCGAGTTCCACCAGATCGCAGGTCGCGCGGGCCGTGCCGGATACGACACCGCGGGAACCGTGGTCTGCCAGGCCCCCGAGCACGAGTCGGAGAACGCCGCCGCGATCAAGAAGGCCGGCGACGACCCCAAGAAGAAGCGCAAGCTCATCCGCAAGAAGGCTCCGGACGGGTTCGTCTCGTGGGGCGAGCCGTCGTTCCGCAAGATCGTGGACGCCGAGCCCGAGACGCTGACCTCGCACATGCAGATCACCAGCGCCATGATGCTGAACGTGATCGGCCGGGGCGGCGACGTCTTCGCCAATATGCGCGCACTGGTGTACGACAACCACGAGCCGCGCAAGCGCCAGCTCGAACTCGCCCGCCGGGCCCTGGGCATCTACCGCACGCTGCGGGAGTCCGGCGTCGTCGAGGATGACGCCGACGGCATCCGCCTCACCGTCGATCTGCAGCCGAACTTCGCGCTCAACCAGCCACTGTCGCCGTTCGCCCTGGCGGCGTTCGAGCTGCTCGATCCCGATTCTGCGACCTACGCGCTGGACATGATCTCGATCGTCGAGTCGACGCTCGACGATCCCCGCGCGGTCCTCGGCCAGCAGGAGTTCCAGGCCCGAGGCGAGGCCGTCGCCGAGATGAAGCGCGAGGGCATCGAGTACGACGAGCGCATGGAGCTGCTCGAGGAGATCACCTACCCGAAGCCGCTCGACGAGCTGCTCGGGCAGGCGTTCGAGACGTACAGCGCCGCGCAGCCCTGGATCCGCGACTTCGAACTGCACCCCAAGTCGGTCGTGCGCGACATGTACGAGCGGGCCATGTCGTTCGGGGAATACGTCGCGTTCTACAAGATCGCCCGCTCGGAGGGCGTGGTGCTGCGGTACCTGTCCGACGCGTACCGCGCCGCCGCGCACACGATCCCCGATGAGATGAAGAACGAGGATCTGCGCGATCTCATCGAATGGCTCGGCGAGCTCGTGCGCCAGGTCGACTCGTCACTGCTCGACGAGTGGGAGGAGCTGCGCGCCGGCGTCGACAACGGCACCTTCGACCGCCCCGATGAGGCCGCGATCGTTCCTCCCGCGCCCAAGCGCCTCACGTCGAACGTGCGCGCCTTCCGCACCCTGGTGCGCAATGAGCTGTTCCGCCGCGTGCAGCTCGCCGCCCGCGAGGACGTGGATGCCCTGGCCGAGCTCGATCCCGGCATCGGAGCCGATGGGTGGGATGCCGCGCTCGACGGCTATTTCGCCGACCACGACGAGATCCTCACCGGCCCGGATGCCCGCAGCGCCAAGCTGCTCATCCTCACCGAGGGGGCCTCGGAGTGGACCGCGCGGCAGATCTTCGACGACCCCGCGGGCGATCACGATTGGGGCATCTCGGCGACCATCGACCTCGCGGCATCCGACGAGGCCGGCGAGGCCGTCGTGACGGTGACGGGCGTCGACCGGCTGTAGCGGCATCCGGCCCGCTGTTGCGCACAGCGGAGGTTGTTGCACTCAGCGAATGATTCCCGTCGAAAAGTCCGCCACGTGCAACAACGTCCGTCAGGCGCAACGGGCAGGCGCGCCCGGATTCACCAGGGGTTGGGCTTGTAGTCCTTGAGGAAGACGCCGAGCTGGTCGACTCCGGCCTCACCCTGCACGATCGGGTCGTACACGCGGGCGGCGCCGTCGACGAGGTCGAGCGGGGCGTGGAAGCCCTCCTCGGCCAGGCGGACCTTCGTCTGGTGGGGGCGCTCGTCGGTGATCCAGCCGGTGTCGACCGCGGTCATGAGGATGCGGTCGGTCTCGAACATCTCACCGGCGCTGGTGCGCGTGAGCATGTTGAGCGCAGCCTTGGCCATGTTCGTGTGCGGATGCCCCGGGCCCTTGTAGCGGCGCGAGAACTGCCCCTCCATGGCGGAGACGTTGACGATGTACTTGCGACGGGCATCGGATGCCGCCATCGACGCCCGCAGACGGCTGATGAGCAGGAACGGCGCGGTCGTGTTGCACAGCTGAACTTCGAGCATCTCGAGGGGGTCGACCTGTTCGACCGACTGCACCCAGCTGTTGACCGTGTTGATGTCGGGGACGAGGCCGCCGGCATCGATCGCGGTGCCATCGGCGTGCTTCGCGAGCGACGAGGAACCCGGAGCCATCGCGAGGCGTGCGAGGTCTTCTGCGGTCAGGGCCTGTCCGCCCTGCTCGGCGACCGTGCCGCCGAGTGCCGCGACCGACAGCAGCGGGTTCGCGTCGACGGATGCCTGCAGAGCCTGCGGGTGCGGATCGACCGTGTGCCCGAAGGTCTCCATCTCGGGCAGGGGCCCGTCGGGCAGGGGCTGCATCTCGGCATCCGCGAGCAGCGAGTAGGCGCCCGGCGAGCGCCGCACGGTCTGCGCCGCGTTGTTGATGAGGATGTCGAGCGGTCCCTGGGCGGCGACCGAGTCGGCGAGCGCGATCACCTGGGCGGGGTCGCGCAGGTCGACGCCGACGATGCGCAGTCGGTCGATCCAGTCGGCGGAATCGGGCAGAGAGGAGAAGCGGCGCACGGCGTCGCGCGGGAAACGGGTCGTGAGCGTCAGGTGCGCGCCGTCGCGCAGCAGGCGCAGCGCGATGTGCATGCCGATCTTCGCACGGCCGCCGGTGAGCAGCGCGCGGCGGCCGGTGAGGTCGGTGCGCGCGTTGCGCTTGCCGTGGCTGAAGCTCGCGCACTCGGGGCACAGCTGGTGGTAGAACGCATCGACGATCGTGTACGGCTGCTTGCAGATGTAGCAGTTGCGGGGTTTGAGCAGCTCGCCGGCGATCGGGGCATCCACGCTCGAGGCGAGGTCGAGGCCGCGCGTCTCGTCGTCGATGCGGTCGGGCGCACCGGTCGCGGTCTTGGCGACGACCGCCTTGTCTGCGGCGGCGATCGCATCGCGGATCTCCTTGCGGCGCACGCGCTTGACGGCCTTGAACATCGCGGCCGTCGCACGGCGCACGGCGATGTAATCGGGATGCTCTTCGCTGATCTTGTCCATCGAGGCCAGAACCCGCAGCGTGGTCTCGAGGTCGTTCGGGTCGAGGCCGTCGCCGAGATCTGCGGCGGTATCGGTGGACACATCAGTCATTGGGCCGATTTTACGCGACCGACCTGGGAATCAGCGGGCGTCGGTGCGCTCCTCGAGCGCGATGCGCGTGACGGGCAGGGCCTCGGGATGCTCCTGCTGCAGCCACGTCATGATCTTCTCCCGCACGAGGCACCGCAGATCCCACTGATCGTCGGAGTTCGCGGCGGAGATCTTGAAGCGGAGAGAGACGTACCCGCCCTCGGAACCGGTGACGAGCACGTTCGCCGAACGCCGGTCCCAGAGCGGCGACTCGTCGATGATCTCCTCGAACTTGGCGCGCACGGCATCCACCGGCACCCGCCAGTCCAGATCCATGTAGACGGTGCCGAGGATCTTGTCGGAGCGCCGCGTCCACGTCTCGACGGGGTTCGTCGTGAAGTAGGTGCAGGGCAGGATCAGCCGCCGCTCGTCCCAGATGTAGACGACCACGTACGACAGGTTGATCTCGCCGATCGTGCCCCATTCGCCCTCGATGACGACGACGTCGCCGACGCGGATCGAGTCGGTGAAGGCCACCTGGATCCCGGCGATGAGGTTGCCGAGTGTCGACTGCGCCGCGAGGCCGGCGACGATGCTGACGACGCCGGCGGAGGCCAGGATGCTGGTGCCCACGGCCCGCACCTCGGGGAACGAGAACAGCACGACGCCGACGGCGAGGACTCCGATGAGCACGACCGCGAGACGGTTCAGCACGGTCAGCTGGGTGCGGCGGCGGCGCGCCTCGAAGCTCGTGCCGTCGCGCTGGCCGTCGTACTGCATGAGCCGCTCCATGCCGAAGGTGACGACGATCGACAGGATCCAGGCCCCGGTGAGGACGACCACGATCTGCAGGACGCGCTCGGCCGCGGGCCACCACGGCTCGAGCGACGGGGCGGTCGCCGCGCACGCCGCCCACAGGGCGATCAGCAGGGCGAGGGTGGTCCCCGGAACCCGCAATCGGCGCTCGAGCGCGGCCAGCCAGGCCGATCGGCCGCGCGCTCGCCCCACGACGAGGCGCACGACGATGACGACCGCCGCGGCGATCGCGACGCCGATCAGAACGCCGATGAGCGCTCCCACCCAGGTGTCGCCGGAGATGTCCATGTCCAGGAGAGAAGCCATCGAACCACCCTAGGCACGGGGCCGCCCCTGAACGCAACCTCTTGCATCCGGCATCCGCTCGTCTCACCATGGAGAAGGAGGGTCGAGGTGCAAAGGAGCAGCCATGTCGCAGAAGATCGTCCCAAACATCTGGTGCACACGAAACGCCGATGAGGCCGGAGAATTCTATGCTGATGCGCTTCCGCGAACGACGGCGGAGACCAGCGCCCGCTACCCGATGGAGCTGCCCGACTGGCAGGCCGAGTTCGCGGGCAGGACTCTCACCGTCGACGTGTCGATCGATGGGTTCCAGATCACGCTGATCAACGCGGGCGACGAGTTCAGCCCGAACCCATCGATGTCGTTCATGCTGAACTTCGATCCGTTGATGTTCGACGGCAGCGCCGATGACGCGCGGGCGGCCCTCGATGAGACCTGGGCGCGCCTGGCCGAGGGCGGACGGATCATCATGGCACTCGACGCCTACCCGTTCAGCCCCCACTACGGCTGGGTCGAGGATCGCTTCGGAGTCAGCTGGCAGTTGCTGCTGACCAACCCCGAAGGTGAGCCGCGGCCGTTCGTCATCCCGCAGCTCATGTTCTGCGGACCCGTGCAGAACCGATCGCGCGAGGCGGCGTCTTTCTACTCGGGTGTGCTTCCGGGTTCGGGCGTCGGGTTCATCGCCGAGCATCGCGTGCAGACCAGGCCGGCAGAACCGGGCACGGTCATGTTCGGCGAGTTCCGTCTGGCCGGGCAGTGGTTCTCGATGATGGACTCGGCCATCGCACTGGACTACACATTCACTCCGGGGATTTCCCTCGAGGTGCGATGCGCCGATCAGGCCGAGATCGACGAGTACTGGGATGCGCTGTCCGCCGTTCCCGAGGCGGAGCAGTGCGGGTGGCTCACCGATCGTTATGGTCTGAGCTGGCAGATCGTTCCCGAGACGATGGGCGCGCTGATGGAGCGTCCGGGCGCGTACGAGAAGATGATGGAGATGAAGAAGCTCGTCATCGCCGATTTCTGAGGGGGACCATGGGACTGTTCACGCAGAAGCCCGAGCAGAAGAGCGCCTGGGCGGCGCTGCCGGGTGAGCCGGATGAGCGCGACGGTTCGGTCGATCGCCTGCCGGATGCCGTTGCCGACCCGCTCGGACTGGGGCTGCCGGGCGACGAGACGAGCTCGACCGTGTCGATCTCTGTGGATGTCGTCGTTCCGACCGGCGACGGGACGGACGCCGGCGCCGAATAGGCATCCCGACGCGCGGGCGATGTCGGGCCCGCGGATACCCTGGAGGGATGACGATCACCGCTGCGGCAGACGGATCCGCTCTGGGAAACCCCGGCCCCAACGGCTGGGCCTGGTACATCGACGACGCGAACTGGGCCGCGGGCGGCTCACCGCATGGCACGAACAACCAGGGCGAGCTGCAGGCGGTGCTCGAGCTGCTGCGGGCGACCGCCGAGGTCGACGAACCGTTGCAGATCATGTGCGACAGCAAGTACGTGATCGACTCGATCACGAAGTGGATGCCGGGATGGAAGCGCCGCGGATGGCGCAAGGCCGACGGCGCCCCCGTGCTGAACCGCGACCTCATGGAGGCGCTCGACGCTGCTATGCAGGGGCGTGACGTGGACTTCGTCTGGGTGAAGGGGCACGCCGGCCACGAGCTGAACGAGGCCGCCGACCAGCGGGCGAACGCCGCCTCCAAGGCCTATCAGGCCAAGCGTGAGCCGAACCGCGGGCCCGGTTTCACGATGGGTTCGGTGGATGCCGGAACCACGGTCCCCGCGAGCGATCTCGCGAGTGCGGCGGCAGCCCCCGCGTCCGAACCGTTGTGGGCCGAGGCATCCGATCTCTTCGACGGCTGGGACGCCGCTCCCGCAGAGCCCATCGATCTCTCGCTGACGCTCACCGCCGAGGAGCACGCACGTCTGCGCGATCGCGCCGATGCGCAGAGCATCTCCCTCGTCGAGGCGCTGCGCCGGCTCATCTGAGCGGCGCCGGACCGGTTCAGCGCCCCGCGGTCATCCACGCCACGACGACGTCGCCGATCATGGAGCGCAGGTGCTCGCGGCGCTCCTCGGCGAGCAGATCGCGGCCGAACAGGTAGCCGAAGGTGTGCTGGTTGGCGACCTGGAAGAAGCAGTACGAGCTGATCAGCAGGTGCACGTCGAGCGCGTCGACGTCGGCGCGAACCGTGCCCTCGGCACGGCCGCGCTCGAGCACCTCTTCGAGCACGGCGACCGCGGGCTGGTTGAGGGTGCGCAGGCCATCGAGTCGCTTGATGAACTCGCCATGGTGGATGTTCTCGATCGAGACGAGCCGGATGAACGCCGTGTGATCGAGGTGGTGGTCGTAGGTGAGCTCGGCGATCTGCCTCAGAGCCTCGACGGGCGCGAGGTCGCCGGCGTGGATCGACTGCTCGCGTTCGCGGATGCCGCGATACGCGTTCTCCAGCACGGCGAGGTAGAGCTGTTCCTTGCCGCCGAAGTAGTAGTAGATCATCCGCTTCGTCGTCTGGGTGCGCTCGGCGATCTCATCGACCCGGGTTCCCGCGTAGCCGGATTCGGCGAAGGCCTCGGTCGCGACGGCGAGCAGATCGGCGCGGGTACGTTCGGCGTCGCGTTTGCGGACGACGGGTTCGGTCATGTCCACTCCCCCATCAGTCGGCGCCGGTCAGGACCCGGCGCGGGTTGTCGATCATGAGGCGGCGCAGGGTCGCGTCATCGACGCCCGCATCGCTCAGTGTCGGAAGAATCATGTCGAAGAGGTGCTGCATGTGCCAATTCGGCACGTGCTCCGCCCGCCACGACGGCGGCGTGACACGGCTGAAGACCGCGGCGTCGTGCGAGAGGACGATGCGATCGGCATAGCCCGCGTCGAGGAGCTGGAGCAGCATCCGCACCCGGTCGGCGTCCGGGGCGAGGTGCTCCATGCCGAAGCGGTCGAAGCCGAGGTACGACCCGCGATCGGCGATGCGGCGCAGGTAGGCGAGGTCGGTGGAGTCTCCGCTGTGTCCGATCACGACCCGGTCGAGCGGAATCCCCAGCCGCTCGAGCTCGTCCTGCTGATCGGCGCCTCCGCCGGATGCAGCATGCGAGTGGGTCGTGATCGGAACGCCGGTGCGCCGATGCGCCTCGGCGGCGGCCGCGAACACCCGTGCGGAGTCGGGTGTCAGGCCCGCGGCATCCGTCGCGATCTTGATGATGCCGGCTCGGATATCGGTGCCCGCGATGCCCCGTTCGATGTCTCCGACGAACAGCTCGACGAGCGGGTCGGGGCCGTCGACGACGAGCCCCGGACCGTTCAGACGGAAGAAGGTGGGCAGGGTCTCGGCCGCGTAGCATCCGGTCGCCGCGATCAGCCGAACGGGAACCCGTGCGGCGACCTCGGCGACTCGGCGCACATCGCGGCCGAGACCCACAACTGTCAGATCGACCACCGTCTGCACGCCGCGGGCGTGCAGATCGGTGAGCGTCTGCACGGCGCGTTCGATCATCTGCCGCTCATCCCATTCCGGATGCGGCATATTGACGTCGAGTTCGGGATCGGTGACGAAGACGTGCTCATGGATGAGGGTCATCCCCAGCTCGTCTGCGTCCACATCGCCCGTGAACGTCGGGATCGAATGCACCATGGGGCAGCGTCACTCCGAAGTGGAGCGGATGGCCTCGTAGACCGTGAGCGAGTCGCCCGTCAGAACACCCGAGAGGTACTCCTCGGCCTGCTTGCTGAACGCATCGCGGTCGACGTCCTCGACGACCTCCCAGTTGCCTCCGGTGCGCCACTCCTCGAGGATCTCCTCCTCATCGGATGCCACGCACGCCGTGACCTCGGCGATCGCCTTATCGGTCGCCGCGGTCAGCGCCTCCTGCTGCTCCTCGTTCAGGTCGTTCCAGATGTCGCTCATGATGACCAGGTTGGTGTTGAGCTGGTGCGAGCTCATGCTCACGTAGTCCTGAACCTCCTGGAGGTTGGAGGCCACGATGTTGGTGATCGGGTTCTCCTGGCCGTCGACCGTGCCCTGCTGCAGAGCCAGGTATAGCTCCTCGTAGGCGACCTCGGTCGCCTGCGCGCCGAGCGCCTTCGCGTTCATGAGGAACTGGGGCGATCCGGGGAAGCGCATGCGCAGACCCGACAGGTCATCGGGGGTGCGGATCGCCGTGTTCGCGGTGAACTGTCGGGCGCCGGCCGACCATGCGCCGAGCGTGCGCACGCCGGTCGCGTCGGCGAAGGCGTCGACCACCGTGTCGGAGGCGTCGCTGTCCATGAAGCGGGCGAGGTGCTCGGCGTCGTCGAAGGCGTACGCCGCGTCGAGAACGCTGATGGGCTCGTAGACCGCGCCGAGCGCCGAGGCGCCCTGGATGTCGATGTCGATGTCGCCCGAGGCGACCGAGGCGATGCGGTCGGCGTCGCCGCCGAGCTGGCTCGACGGGAAGATCTCGACCTCGAGGCCGACACCGGCGGCGTTGACCTCATCGGCGAGGACCTGCGCGCCGCAGCGGTGCTGGGGCTGGTCCTCGTTGTAGCTGTGGGCGAGCGTCAGCTTCTGCGTGCTGGTCGCGTCGCCGGTGGCGCCGTCTCCGGTTCCGGAGCAGGCGACCAGCATCATTGCCGGTGCAGCAAGGGCGGCGAGCCACATCGTTCGCCGGGTGCGTCGTGCATCCATGGTTCTCTCCTCTTTCGGGTGCTGTTTCAGGGGTGGTGCGGTTCGAGCGTTTTTTCGGCCGCCTCGGCGGCGACGAGATCGTCGAGGTCGGCGAGCATGGCCTGGCGGTCTGCGCGCTCTCCGGTGAAGATCTCGAAGGCATCGGCCGCCTGGTGCATGGCCATGCCCAATCCGGACATGGTGCGGATGCCGCGGGTGCGGGCCTCCTGCAGCAGTGCGGTGTCGACGGGTCGGTAGACGATGTCGGCGACGCGGATGCCGGTGGGCAGCAGCGCCGGGTCGAACGAAGTGCCCGGGTGGGCGGCCATGCCGACGGGGGTCGCGTTGACGACGAGGTCGGCGCCGGCGAGTTCGTCGGGCAGGGAGTCGGGGGCGACGGTGCGCACCGCGCGGCCGAGGGCCGATGCGTGCTCGGCGAGAGCATCGGCGCGTACGGCATCCTGGTCGACGATGACGAGCTCGTCGATCGGATGCTGAGCGAGCGCCGTCGCGACGGCGGAACCGGCACCGCCCGCGCCGACGAGCACGGCACGGCCGAGGCGGTCGTCTCCGAAGGCATCGTTCAACGCCGCGCGGAAACCGGTCACGTCGGTGTTGTGCCCGATGGTTCCCTGCTCGGTGAACACGACGGTGTTGACCGCCCCGACGGCGCGGGCGCTGTCGGCGAGCTCGTCGAGAAGCGGGATGACCGCCTGCTTGACGGGGTGGGTGATGTTCAGCCCGGTGAAGCCGAGGCGCCGGGCCGAGACCAGCAGCCCGCGCAGGAAATCGGTCGTGCCCTCATCGGGTGCGAGATCGATCGTGCGGTACACGTAGTTCATGCCGTGGCGCGAGCCCTCGAGCTCGTGCATCGGCGGGGTGAGCGAGGGGCCCACCCCCTCGCCGACCAGGCCGATGAGGACCGCCGGCGGGCGCGGGGCGCTCCGGGCGTTTTCGTGGCTCACAGACCGAGCACCCCCGGCAACCACATCACAGCGCTCGGGAACGCGATGATGAGCACGCAGATCACCAGCAGCGGCACGATGAACGGCAGACTGCCGCGGAACACCTCGCCGATGCGGGTCTTCGACACCGCGGCGGTGACGAACAGCACGGTTCCGACGGGCGGGGTAAGCAGGCCGATCATGAGCGACAGGATCATCAGCACGCCGAGCACGATCGGATCGACGCCGATCTGCGTGGCGATGGGGAGGATGATCGGCACGGTCAGCACGAGAATCGCGGTCGCATCGATCACGGTGCCGAGGATCAGCATGAGCACGGCGACGAGGATGAGGAACACGATCGGGCTGTCGGTGATCGCGAAGACGAGCTCGGTCAGCATCTGCGGCAGGCGCTCGCGGGCGAGGATGTATCCGAGCAGCGATGCGGAGGCGACGATGATCATGATGGATGCCGTGGTCGTGACCGTCTCGGTCAGCGCCTTGACGAAGCCCTTCCAGCTCAGCGAGCGCTGCACGATGCCGACGAAGAGGATGTAGGCGACGCCGACGGCGGCGGCTTCGGTCGGGGTGAAGAACCCGCCGAGGATCCCGCCGAGGATGATGAACGGCGCGACGAGCGGCAGGAGCACGCCCTTGATCGATGCGAGGAACTCGGCGCGATCGAATGTGCCCTTCTTGACGTTCTTCATGCGGCGCACGAGCACCCAGACCACGATGCACATGCCGATGGCCATGAGCAGGGCGGGGATCACGGATGCGGCGAACAGCGCTCCGGTCGAGACCGCCGCGAGACCGGCGTAGATGACCGCCGGGATGCTCGGGGGCATGACGGGGGCGATGAGCGAGGAGGTCGCTGAGACACCCGTGGCGAAACGGCGGCCGTAGCCCGCACGGATCATCGCGGGGATCTGCACCTTGCCGAGGGCGGCGGCATCGGCGACGGCCGAGCCGCTCATCCAGGCGAAGCCGACGCTCGTGCCGACCGCGACGTAGCCGAGGTTGCCGCGCACGTTCGCCAGCAGCGCCTGCGCGAAGCGGAACAGGCGGTCGGCGATGCCGGCGTGGTTGGCGAGGGCGCCGAGGAAGATGAACAACGGTACGGCGAGCAGCGGGAAGCTGCTGGATGCGTTGGTGACGGTGCGCAGTGCCATGCCCAGCGACTGGCCGGAGATGGCCATGTAGACCAGTGAGGGGCCGAGGAAGGCGAAGGGCACGGGTACGCGCAGGGCGAGCAGCACGGCGATCGCCAGGGCGAGGAACAGAAGAGTCACAGTCCCACCACCTCCGGCTCGTCCTCGTCGATATCGGCGACGATGGGGCCGTTCTTGGCGATGTCTGCGGCGGCGAACAGCGCGCGGATCGCCGTGGAGACGGTGCCGATGAGCACCGGGATGTAGACCCACGACATCGGAACGCGCAGCACGGGCGACTTGACCATGCCCTGCGTCTCGACGAGCTCCCAGGCGGCGATGCTCAGACCGATGCCCGCGGCGGCGACCACGAGGAGCGAGAAGATCTGAATGATCCGCACGGTCATCGGGTTGCGCAGCGAATCGACGAGCTCGAGCGCGATGTGGCCGTGGGTCGTGACGAGCACGCCCATCGCGGCGAACGTCGCCCAGAGAAGACCGAAGCGGGCCAGCTCGCCCGTCCAGGCGATGCTCTCGAAGGGCAGGTAGCGCTGGAGCGCCTGGTAGAAGACGAGGACGAGGATCATCAGGACGGAGAAGCCGCCGATGCCGAGCTCGACCCCGGTGATGACGCGCACGATGCGGCGCAGAACGCCGGTGCGCTGAGGGTGCTGTTCTGAGGACACGAGACGCCTTCGTCGTCGGGGATTGAGGGACTGGAGACGAATGTACCGGTCAGTACATTGATTGAGCAACACCGCTGTGAAATTAATGGACCAACTGGTACGTTCACACGCATGCGCACCTCAATCGCGTCGGTCTGCCTCTCCGGCGGACTCGTCGAAAAAATCCACGCCTGCGCCGAAGCGGGCTTCGATGGCATCGAGATCATGGACGCCGATCTCATCGCCGCATCCGAATCCCCCGAGGAGATCCGCGCCCTCTGCGACCGTCTCGGACTGCGGATCGACATGTTCCAGCCGTTCCGCGATGTCGAGGGCGTCGATGACGACGCCTTCGCCGACACCCTGCGACGCGCCGAAGCCAAGTTCCGGATCATGAAACGCCTGGGCACCGACCTCATGCTCGTGTGCAGCAATGTCGGAACCGCCACGATCGACGACGACGAGGTGGCCGCCCGCCAGCTCGGCGAGCTCGCCGACCGGGCCGCTGTCCACGGCATCCGACTCGCCTACGAGGCCCTCGCCTGGGGCCGATACGTCAACGACTACCGGCGCACCTGGGAGATCGTTCGCCGCGCGGATCGCCCCAATCTCGGCATCTGCCTCGACAGCTTCCACATCCTCTCCCTCGGCCACGACCCCGCCGCGATCGAGACGATACCGGCCGAGAAGATCTTCTTCCTGCAGCTGGCGGATGCCCCCGCTCTCGACATGGACGTGCTCAGCTGGAGCCGCCACCACCGGCTCTTCCCCGGCGAGGGCGACTTCGACCTCGTCGACTTCATGACCCATGTCGTGCGAGCCGGATACTCGGGCCCCTGGTCTCTCGAAGTGTTCAACGACACGTTCCGCCAGACCGAGACCGGCCGCACAGCCGCCCACGCGCACCGCTCCCTGGTGTGGCTCGCCGACCGCACGGCCGCCGCCAACGACTGGTCCGACGGGCGCCTGGGCGATGCGCCCATCACCCAGAAGCTCGACTTCGTCGAGGTGGCCGGCGCCGATCTCGCCGACGTCGATGAGCTGCTCGCACAGCTCGGATTCACCTTCGAGGGGCGGCACCGCTCAAAGCCCGTGCGCCTGTGGAGCGCGGGTGATGCACGCGTGATCCTCAACGAGCAGGTGCGCGACTCCCGCCCTCGGCTGTCGGGGCTCGGACTGCAGGTGACGGATGCCGCAGCCGCCGTCGATCGAGCGCTCGCACTCGGGTCGCCGCGTATATTCCGGAGAACGTATGAGGGCGAGGAAGACCTGCGCGGCGTCGCCTCCCCCGATGGCACCCAGGTGTTCTGGAGCTCGAGCCCGGACGGCTCCTCCTGGCGCGGCGAGTTCGGCGGCGGCACAGCCGCCCCCGAGGGGCTGCAGGGCGAGATCGACCACATCAACCTCGCCTATCCCTGGCAGGAGTTCGATGAGGCGGTGCTCTTCCTCTCCAGCGCGGTGGCGCTGCGCGCCGACCCGCCCGCCGATGTTCCCGGGCCCCGCGGGCTGATCCGCAGCCAGGTGATGCGCACGCCCGACGGGGCCGTTCGGGTGCCGATCAACCTCGCTCCCCCGACGGCGCCGACGCCCGACCGCCACATCGCCGTCCGCACGGACGACATCTTCACGGCGGCGCGCCGGGCCCGGGCCCGCGGCCTCGAGCACCTGCGGATCCCGGCGAACTACTACGACGACCTGCAGGCCCGCTTCGGTCTCGACGACGAGATGCTCACGGCGCTGCGCGAACTCGATCTGCTCTACGACCGCGATGCCGCCGGCGAATTCATCCACTTCTACACACGGACGATCGGCGAAGTGTTCTTCGAGGTGGTCGAGCGGCGCGGCGACTACGACGGATACGGCGGAGCGAATGCGCCCATCCGCCTCGCCGCTCAGCGCGACCGACGCCGCTGAGCCGGCACCGCGTTCCCTGCCAGAACGACAGAAGCTCCCCGGAGGTTATCCTCCGGGGAGCTTCTCGTCATACCGTGATCAGGCGCGGCGCGAGCGGCGCGCCAGCAGAACGGATGCTCCGGCCAGCAGCAGCACGAGCGCCGATCCGAGAGCGATCCACGGGGTGGCGCTACCGGTCAGGGCGAGCTCGTTCGGAGCAGCACCGACTCCCGTTCCCAGACCACCGGTGGCGGTGTCTCCACCCTGCGCACCCTCGCCGGCTTCACCGGCGTGGTCGTGGTCGTCACCATCGTGGTTGTGGTCCTCGTGGGTCGGGTCGTCGACCGGCTCTTCGTCGGCGGGAGCCGCCGGCTCCCCGGGCTGGTTCGGCTCGGGGAACGCCTCTTCCAGACCGCCCTCAGCGGGCTCCTCGTCCTCGACCGGCTGCTCGTCGACCGGCTGGTCGTCCTCGCCCGGAACGGCGGGGTCGACGGGCTCGGTCGGGTCGACCACCGGATCCGTCGGCTCGGGGAACGCATCCTCGATGCCGCCCTCGACGGGCTCCTCGGTGTTCTCGCCGTCGCCGTTGCCGCCCTCGGCCGTGTCGTCATGGGCGACTCCGTCACCGACGAATGCTTCCATGCCCGCGGCGCTCATGTAGGCGAACAGCGGGTTGCTGTCCTTCTCGAACGTCGTCCAGACCTGGTTGCCCGTGGCGTAGTGCGGGTAGTGCGTGACGTACTTCGTGTTGCGGTTGTAGTCCATCATGCTGCCGGGGTTGGATGCGCGGCCGACGGTCGAGTCGTCGCGGAAGATCCAGCGCTGGTTGATGTCGTTGAGCGTGCAGTCGGCCATGCCGATCGGAGAACGGAACGTGATGCACTGACCGGGCTCGGATCCGCTGTGGATGCGATTGGCCACATCGACGAACCACGTCTCGGTGCGGTTGTCGGCGCAGTCCTTGTCGGAGTCGATGCGCAGGGCCGCGGCCTCGTCGACGTACAGGCAGGCGGTCTTGTCGACGGTGACCGTCTGAGCCTTCGGAAGGATGGATCCGTCCTCGCCGACGTAGCCGCGCTCCTTCAGGAACGAGACCAGCTCGGGAAGGTCGCTGGCGTTGACATCGGTGCCGCCGTGCTCGAGAACATAGGCCTCGACGTCGGCAGCATCCTGCTCGAGCTGAAGGATCCGCTCGGCGACGGTGCGCGCCTTCGACGACAGCTTCGACAGGTCATCGGCCCAGCCGCGCAGCACGATCATGTCGTTCGCGCTGAGAACCGGGGCGTTGTCTCCCGAGAGCGCCTCGAGCGTGGGCTGGAGCTCGGCGAGCTCCTCGGCGCGCAGGGTCTCGAAGCCCGCTTCCCCACCGACGACGACGGCCGCCGTCATGGGCTCGAGGTCGGTGGCGATGGTGATCTTGTTGCCGAGCTTGGTGGTCTTGCCGTCGACACGGCAGGCGATCTGAGCACCGGTGGGGCGGTCGGCCTCGGCGATGTTCACGTTGACCTGCTTGACGCCGTCGGTCGCGTCGATCTCGATGTTCTTCGTTGCGCCGCCGTCGAAGGTGACCTCGAGCCAGCAGACGCGCTCGTCGGAGACGACGCTCGTGTCGACCTGGGGCAGGTCGAAGGTCACGCCGTAGTTCGAGCGGAACGCGTCGTAGATGAGCGTCTGCTTCGTGTCGGCCGGGTTGTACCCGCCGAGGATGCTGAAGGTGGGGACGCCGACCTTCGCCGGACGCAGCAGGTCGAACTCGGGGTCGAGCACCTTGGCGTCGACCCAGCCCTCCACCGGGTCCCAGTTGCGGTAGCCGCTGGGGTAGTCGGTGTCGGCGACGAGGTTCTTGAGGTTGTTCTGCGTGATGCGCAGCGAGTGACCCGTCATGTGGGTGTACTCGGAGATGGGGCTCGCGTCCCATCCGCCCGACATGGTGTCGGTGTTGAAGTTGTAGAGGCCCTTGAGGTTCTCGCCGAATGCGTGGCCGTAGATGACCCGGTTCTCGTCGTAGGCGTTGGTGCTCAGGTTCGAGCGCATGACGCCGCGGTAGGGGATGTATCCCCAGCCGGAGTCCATGTGGTGCACGGCGACGCGCATGATGTCATCACCGGTCTTGGTGGTGTCCATGCCCGGGTAGTGGCCGAGACCGTAGGAGTGGCCGAGCTCGTGGCTGAGCTCGTTGCCCGTGGAGCTGGTCAGCGTGGCCATGCCGTTTCCGCCCGAGAGGCCGTGCACGGCGACGAACGGGCCGCCGGACTCGCCCTTGCCGTTCTGCATGTACAGACCGGCCGAGTGGTGGATGACGCGCTGATTGGTGTTGCCGGGCTGGCGCTGGTTCATCTGCGAGCTGGTGATGCCCCAGGTCGCCAGGTTGATTCCGGTGGAGACCTGGGCCTTTCCGACGTTCTCGCGCATCGTGCCGGCGTAGACCGAGCCGATCGAGGGGTCGGGGTTGGAGACCGTGTAGATGTCGCCGGTGCCGACGATGACCTTGTCGAGCTTGACGGTCTCGTACTGGGCCATCGTGAGCTTCGCGATCGGGATGGTCTGGAAGTAGTCCGTCGCCGCGTCGACCGGGTCGTTGATGAAGCGGTGCACGTGGGCGACCGGTGCATCCGTGAGCATTCCGAGACGGATGTTGTTGATGACCATCTCCTTGGGAGCGGACATCTCGATCTCGTCGACGGTGCCCTGCGTGCCGGCGCCGTCGGTGATCGTGAGCGTCATCCCCGGCATGATCCACTCGCCGGGGATCTCCGCCGACCACGCGCGCAGCGAGTAGGCGATAGAGCCGCGGTTGTCGTAGTTCTGGTCGGATGCCGGGAGGAGGTTGGGGTGCGCGAGCTGCAGCGTGCCCTTCTTCTCGCCCTTGACGAAGACGTCGGCGCTGAGCGAGGAGACCGGGGTGGTCGGGGTGACCATGAGCAGCGCGACGCGGTCGGCGACGAGCATCGGCATGTCGTTGTCGGCGTTGCCGGTCGCGTCGACCGTCGACATCTGGGCGAATTCGACCATGGCGCCGAGGTCGCCGGTGAGATCGTCGCGGATGGCGCGGGCCGAGCCGTCGCGGGTCCAGTCGTGGAAGCCGATGGATGCCGCGGGGCGGTACTCATCGGAGACCGGGAGGGCGGTCGCGGCCGCGGCCGTTCCCTGGGACGCGACCATCGGCACGGCGAGGGCGGCGAGGCACAGGGAGGCGGTCACCGCGGTGCGAGCGCGATGGAGGGGGGACAGCATGAAGGAGCTGCGGGGCATGGGTATTGATCCTCGGTCGGGGAAACGAGATGCGGATGCCGATTCGGGTCGGCGTCCTTGAGCGGGTTGACGTCTGCGGAATGGTCGTCGCTGCTCGGCCTTGCCGCACGGCCCCCCTGGGTCCCACACCCGACTATCCGCAACGGCTCGGTCCGTGCTTTATGCACAGAACCTTCGCAAACTTCTCTTCCAGCCTATCCGGGTTGTAGCGTGCTCGCGACCATGAGCGCGGACCTGTGGACAAACCGTCAGGCCGCGCCGCGGGCGCCGTGTCAAGGGGCAGTCGCGCACGACGCCTGGAACCTAGTCTCGGGGCATGAAGACGTTCACTCGACCGCAAGCTCACCCAGACGGATGAGCTGAGGAGGAAGCATGGACACGATACTGTTCCTGAGTTTCGCGGCGGTCTATCTGGGGCTGTTCGTGTGGTGCGTGGTACTCATCGCCCGGCGCGGATATCTGATCGTCTCGGATGCGGTAGCTCTCGTGCTGGTGGCGCTCATCTACGACAACCTCGTGATCGGGCTCGGCTCGTTCATCGGCGAAGGCGCCGGGCTCGAGTCGGCGAATGCGCTGCGATTCTGGTTGCACGCCTTCGTGACTCCGCTGCTGGTGCTGGTCGCCTGGCATGTGCTGGCGCGGGCCGGCGTGGCTTTCGCCCGCACCGTCGCCGCGTTCGTCATCGCGGTCGCGCTCACGGTCGCGCTCATCGTCTACGAGGTCGTCATGGGCGCAGCATCCCTCGACCTTTCTCCGTCTGGGGAATTCGGGGTTCTCAGCTACAGCGATGCGAGCGCACCGGCGGGGCCGCCGGCCATGGTTCTCGTCGTCGCCGCCGCGCTGCTGGCCGCGGGGATCGGCGTGTGGGTGCGGATGCGCTGGCCGTGGCTGACGGTCGTGACGGTCGTGATGGTGGCGGGCAGCGCGGTGCCGATCCCCGTGCCCAGCGGCGCGGTCACGAATCTGTTCGAGCTGATCCTGCTCGCCGGGATCGTGGCGACGATCGCTTTTCAGGATGCGCGGGTGGTGCCTCGGTCGGAAGCCCTCGCGCCGGGGTGACGTGCACGATCAGCGCCGTCGGAGCCCGGAGAACAGCGCATAGAGGAGGGGCAGGCCCGAGCACGCGATGAGCACGGTTCCCAGCGTCGGGTTCGCATCGACGAGGACGGCACCGCCGATGAGGAGTCCGGCGAAGAGGACTGCGGCGACGGCTCGGCGGCCGATGCGGATGAGCACGTCGAGGCGTCGGTCGAGGCGGGAGGTGTCGAACGAGACCGTGCCGTCGTTGACGCGAGAGATGACGTCATCGATGCGCTGCGGCAGACGCCAGGTGACGCCGAGCGTCTCTGCGCCCTGCCGGGCGAATTCCTGCAGGATGTTTCCGCTCTCGTCGCGGATGAGACGTGCGGCATAGGGCTCGGCGGCATCCCACACGTTGAATGAGGGGTCGAGGTTGCTGCACAGCCCGCTCGTGAGGGAGACAGCGCGGAACAGCAGCAGCATGTTCTCAGGCAGCTGCACCGGCAGGGTGCGCACGAGTCCGCCGAATTCGGCGGCGAAGTCGCTGAACTCGCGGGGGTCGACCTGGGCGAGCTCGGCGAAGCCCATGCCGCCGAAGCGGGCGAAGAGCGCGGCGAGGGCACGTTCGAGTTCGACGGTGTCGGCGGAGGGCAGCAGCACGCCGATCTGCTGCGCCGCGACGACGAGGCCACGGTTGTCGCGCGAGGTGACCGCGATGAGGAACGTGCGCAGACCGTCGCGCAACGAGGCGGGGACTTCGGCCATCATCCCGAAGTCGATGAACGTGAACCGCCACCGGCCCGTGTCGCCGATCGGCGTGACGAAGACGTTGCCGGGGTGCGGATCGCCGTGCACGAAGCCGTGGCTGAATACCTGGTCGAACATGACCTCGGCGAAGCCCTGCGCGACGGCGGCCGGGTCGATGCCGGCACGGTGGAGGGCTGCGGTGTCGTTGATCTTGATCGCGGTGACGTCGGAGAGGGTGAGGACGCGGCGGGTGGTTCGCTCCCAGACGATCTCGGGGGCGTCGACGCGGTCGGAGCCGGCGAAGTTCTCGCGGAACCGTTCGGCGTTGGCCGCCTCGTGCAGGTAGTCGATCTCGTCGATGCTGGTCTGGGCGAACTCTTCGACGAGGGCCGGGGCGTCGACCCGGTCGGAGACGATGCGCACGCGCTTCAACCAGCCGGCGACGCGGCGGAGGGCTGCCAGGTCGACGGCGACGATCTCGTCGATGCCGGGGCGCTGCACCTTGATGACGACGTTCGCAAGACCGGTGTCGACGGCGTCGCGCGCCGAGAGGCGTGCCCGGTGCACCTGGCCGAGGGATGCCGCGGCGAGCGCGGTCTCGTCGACCCACGCGTATGCGCGCTCGAGGGCCACGCCGAGCTCTGCTTCCGCGAGGGCCCGGATCTTCTCGAACGGCACCGCAGGCACTTCGTCTTGGAGGTCGGCGAGTTCGGCGGTGACCTCGGGCGGAAGGACGTCGAGTCGCGAGGAGAGGAACTGCCCGACTTTGATCATGAGTCCGCCGAGGTCGACGGCGAGCACGTGGAACCGTTCGGCGAGGCGCTGCAGCCGGCGCACGCGGTTGCGGGCGGCGAGGCGGGTGAGTCCGAGTCGCGGGAGGACGAGTTCGAACCACCAGAGTTCGATCAGTTGCCGTGAGGCGAAGGCGAGGATCCGGCGGTAGCGCGCACGGTGCGGGGAGGCTGTTGCGGCGGCATCCATCGCGCTCCTCGGGTCAGTCCTGGGCCAGGATCGCGTACAGCTTACGTCGCGCGTCATCGAGCACGGCGATGGCCTCGGTGACCTGTTCGGGGGTGCCGGTGCGCCCCACTTGCGCGGTGGCGCCGGCGAGATCGAGCCCGGCCTTCGGGAGCGCGGTGAGCGGGTTGCTCTCGCGGCCGGCGAAGGCTTCCCAGGGGGCGGGCTTCTCGGCTGCCATCTCGGCTTCTTCGCGGCCGCTGCCGGTGAGCGAGTAGGTCTTGCGGCCGTTCTGCTCTTCGGCGACGATGAGGCCTTCGTCGGCGAGGAGCTG
Source organism: Microbacterium sp. GXF6406 (assembly GCF_054798215.1). Classification (NCBI taxonomy): domain Bacteria; kingdom Bacillati; phylum Actinomycetota; class Actinomycetes; order Micrococcales; family Microbacteriaceae; genus Microbacterium; species Microbacterium sp. GXF6406. The sequence goes on from NZ_JBSJZH010000005.1 coordinate 125,318, forward strand.
GAGGGTCGGGTAGACGGATCCGGCGCTGGGCTTCCAGGCGCCGCCGGAGCGTTCGGCGATTTCGTTGATGATCTGGTAGCCGTGCATGGGCGCTTCGGCGAGGAGGGTGATGACGGCGGTGCGGACGTCGCCGCGGGCCATGCGCGAGGGTGCGCCGGTGCGCTGCTCGAAGGACTTTCGGAGCTGGTCCATGGCGTCAAGGATCGCGGATGCCGGGCCGTTAGCGCCGGCGATGCCGGCGCCGAAGACGTTGCCGAACGGGTTGTTGGTTGCGTCGTTCATGATGACCTCCGGGTCGCTTGCGAGTGGACGTTAACGATATATCGTTGACTATCGCTCGGCAAGACGTCCCGGAGGCCGATGTTCAGGCCGAGACGGAGAAGAGCTTTCCTTCGCGATCACGGCCCCAGGTGAGGTTCGAGCTGTCGCGGAAGGTCATCGCAGTGATCCCCCGCTGCTTGGATTTCGTCACCGGTCGGATCTCGTCGTCGAAGGAGCGCAGACGCGAGGCGAACTCCCACCCGTACGATTCGCTGCTCTCGCCGAGGTAATAGGCACCGGGAGGCAGGACGGTCAGCGTGATGGGCGTCCTCTCGTTGCCCTTAGCGCCGGCGACGCGAACCTCGACGTCGTAGATGGCCTGCTCCGAGGAATTCACGACGACGACGCCGTATGTCGTGGCATCCGCCCCGATACGCGACGCGACCCAGGCGAAGGCTTTGCTCGCCTGATTCTGTCGCTCTCGTTCTGCGGCGTGTTCGTCGCGGTTGGCTTCGACGATGAAAAGCTGTTTGGCGTGGCGGGCTCCGAGAACGGCTGCGATGAGTGCCCCGATCGCCGTGAGTGCGGTGACGATGTCCGCGAATGATCCGAGTTGCATGCTGGAGAGAGTAGTTCGCCGGGCACTCGGATGCCTGCTCGAGCACTGCTCTTGTGGAGACCGCGTACGGCCCGGACAATCGGTGTTTCGCCCCGGGCTCGCCGGCGATGCTCTTCCTGTCCGCTTTCACGCCGCGGCATCGAACCGTGCCCTCCCACCGAGTCGCGGCGTGCGGGCTGCGTCGACATATGGCGGCGGGATGAACCAGACGCGCGCCGTCGTGCCGACACCGTCTATTCGGATGTCCCATCCGTTGTCGTGGATGCGGTGGTGGCAGGTTTCACAGAGCAGCACCCCGTTGTCGAGGTCGGTTCGCCCTCGGTCGCGTTTCCACCATCGGAGATGATGGGCCTTGGTCATCTCGGGCGGCAGGCCGCACATCGCGCATCCGCCGTCTCTTTCGACGAGCGCGAGCCGTTGCGCTCGGGTGAAGAGCCGTTTCTCGCGACCCCAGTCGAGGATTTCGCTGTCGCCGCCGAGCACACAGGGGATGACGCCTCCGCCGGCGGCCATTCTCCGCGCCGCCCCGATGCTGATGGGCTGGTCGATTCCGTCGATCGTCGCGGATCCCGTGCCGCTTTCGAGGTCTTCGAGGCTCATGCGCACGATGACCGTCGCGCCGGACAGCGGCAGCTTCTCGGACTGGCATCCGATCGCGTGCGCGCAGAGGACGCTGAGCGCATCGGCCTGCAGCATCTGGACCGTGCGGCGGTCAGCATCCGGGGCATTCTCATCGGGTGTGTCTTTGCGCGCCGCGAATGCGGCTGTGACATACCCGCGGATCGCCGTGATGATCGGCGCAGCCGTCTCGACATCGAGCCGGGCATTGATGTGGGCCATGCCGTCGCGTTCGAAGATCGTCAGCGAGCGCTGGGCCCGTTGCTGTTCGCCGCGTTCGTCGACGCCGCCCGGGTCGAGCTGGGCTTCGGCGCGCACGATGAGCTTTCTCACGTCGTCGAGCGCCATTCCGGCGGCGCTCTCCACCAGCATCCGCTCACCGTCAGCGATGCGCTCGGCTCCGGCCGCGATGCGGCACCGGTCGAGCAGCGAGATGATGAGCGATGCGGCCTGCGCGCCGATGGCGCCCGCGGCGAGCGCTCGACGCACCAGCGGATATTTCGCGGGCCGCGGGGCGCCCAGCAGGTCGGCGCGCGGTGCCGTGGCCTCGCCCACAGCGACCAATCGGGAGGCGTCGCCCGTCGACACTCCGGTCGTTGCGGCGATCAGCTTCGCCGGGCTTCGGTAGCCCTGCTGCTTCGCGAGGCTCTCGGGCCCCAGTTCGGGACGCGATTCATGCGCGATTCCCGCCGCGATCTCGGCTTGCAGACCGTCGAGTCGGCGCCGCAGCATCCCGATCGCATCGTTCGCGTCGATCAGCTGCTGGCGGGAGAGTCCCGTCGCCTCGGCGGCGTCGGCCCACACCTCATCGAGGCGGGTCATCGCCTCGTGCAGCAGGGTCATCGTCGACATGCTTCGAAGGTATAGACGGCCTCGGACGTTGGGGTTCGGCGGCGCTTCAGAGACTTACGCCCGCCGCTCCCGCCCCGCCAGCACCCCCGCGCATACGATCGCGACGACGCCGGCCACGGGCACGATGAGCAGTCCCATCCGCAGTCCGGCGTTGTCGGCGATGAATCCGACGAATGGTGGGGAGAGCAGGAAGCCGAGGCGCAGCAGCCACGACACGATCGTGAGGCCGGCGCCGTGGCGGAGGCCGGGCAGTTCGTCGGCGGCTTGGAAGGCGGCGGGGATCAGGGTTGCGGTTCCGAATCCGGCGACGGCGAAGCCGATGATCGTGCCGGCGACGCTCGGGAAGGCCAGCGCCAGTCCCATTCCGAGGGCGACGAGCACTCCCCCGGCCCGGGCGACAGCGCGCTGCCCGAACCGATCGACGAATCCGTCGCCGAGGATCCGGCCGATGAACTGCGCGCCGACGAGGGCGATGTATCCGGTGGCGGCGATCACGGTCGGCGCGTCGAGCGATGTCGACAGGTACAGCGTCGCCCATGACATCCCGGCATCTTCGACGATGCATCCGGCGATCGCGAGCAGAACGAGCGCGGCCATCACGAAGACGGTTCGCGGCGTGAGGCCGCGGCGCACGGCATCCCTGATCTCGGGTCCGTCGGCGACGGCATCCTCATCGGTCTGCTCGTCGCGCCCCGGCAGGCACAGACGATAGGCGATGAGCGCGACGACGCAGAAGATCATCGCGGATGCCGTGAGATGGATGCCGAGGGGAAGGCCCATCGCGATGGCACCGGCCGCCATCGACCCGCCGAGGACCGCGCCGATCGACCAGATCGCGTGGAAGGAGTTGATGATGGAGCGGCCGTAGCCGCGTTGGACGCGCAGGCTGTGCGCGTTCTGCCCGACGTCGGTGACGGAATCGGATGCTCCGCCGATGAGCAGCGCGACGGCGAACAGCAGCATCGACGGGGCGAGGCCCGCCGCGAGGATGCCGAGGCTCGTGAGGATCGTGCCGACCACCGCGACCTTCGCCGACCCGAAACGGCGGATGAACGCCGCCGCGGCGAGACCCGCGAGCATCGCGCCCGCAGGGAAGGCCGCGATCGCGATGCCGTAGGTGGTGGCATCCATCTCGAGCGAAGACTTGATCTCGGGATAGCGCGGGAGGATATTCGCGAACAGCGCCCCGTTCGTCAGGAAGAGCAGCGCGACGCCGACGCGTGCGCGGCGCAGCTGGGGCGAAGGGGCGGAAGAGGTCATCACGGACGACGGTATCGGGTGGGCTCCCCTGGTCTCCACGGAACCGCCTCTGCACGAAAAAGACCTGCTGCCGCGCTATCCACCACTGCAGTGCTGCACACCCGGGGCGACAGCCCTCCGGGCGCAGACTTTCAACTGTTCAGCCGACTGAACAGTTGAATTTAGGGAGGGTAAATTGCACAATGCTCGTGGCTCAAGGGAGAAAAATGAACGCGACCATCACCGCCCACCGCTGGGAGAAGGGCTGGGAGCTCCGCCTCGATGGCGAAGCTCTCACCCAGATCGGCACTTTGGATCGAGCGGAGCAGCAGGTGCGGGACTATTTCGACACGATCGAGCCTGACGTCGACCATTCGTCATGGACCATCGAGGTGATCGCTGATCTCGGCCCGTTGAGCACCGAAATCGCGGAAGCTCGCGCGGCAACGATCGCGGCTTCCGAAGCTGCGGCATCCGCCGCTCGCCGATCACGTCAGGTCGTACGTGATCTCCGCTCCGCCGGCATCTCGGTCACCGATTCGGCAGCCATCCTCGGCGTATCCCGCGGCCGCATCTCGCAGCTCGCGAACTCCTGACGGGACAAAATGTCACCCTCTTCTGCTACCTTCTGATCAGGTTCACGAGTTGCAGCCTTTCGGTACCTGGCCGGCTGCACGGCAACCCTCCTCCATCGAGCGGGGTGCCCCAGGGGAAGAACCGGTCCGACGCAATCGTGTTCGGGCAAGTCGATGGGTCGGCGCTGCAAGCGCCGCCCCGTTCCTCGGAAGGGGTTTTTCATGAACATCAACACCGATCTGAATGCTGGCGGATGGCCGGAGGATTCGGATGCTCCACGTTTCGCCGCGTCGCGTCGCGCCGTGCAGGAGAGTGTGCAGGATGCTCTGACGTCGCCGGATGCTGAGACCACGGTCGACGACGGAGCCTGGGCGGGGTTCTCCCGCGGCGAGGCTCGCGCGTGGTGCGAGGCTTTGTTCGCCTATGAGCCGCACGGGTTCGTCAGCCCGGGGTCGATGGTTCGCGCCCAGGCGTTGCGACTGCTCGAGAACGGCGGACTGCCGGAGGTCTTCGACTATCCGGCCCGCGCAGCGGCACTCGCCTCGCGGGGACTGAATCCGGAGACGTACCGCCAGGTTCAGGAGCAGCTCGGACGCCGGACGTTCTTCCCGCAGGATGTGACGTTCCGCCGATGAGCGGCAACAGGCACTGACCGGATGCTGCGGGGCGGGCGAGCGCTCTGCAGCATCCGATCCGTCACGATATGAAGCCGCACCACCGGCGCGCATCGGCTGGCGGGGCCGAGGTGCCATGATCGGGGGCATGACTGACCCTTCACTCGCCGCGGGGATCGTGACGGTAGAGCCCGTCGACCGCGTCGTGCCCGTGTCCGAACTGGTTCGCAGACGGGTGAGCGACACCGATAGGTGGAATCTTGCGCTCGTTCAACGGGATGAGGTCTGGGATTCGGTGCGGATGATGCATCTGCTCGATTCGCTCCTGGCGGGGTATCCGATCGGCGCGATCCTGTTGAGTACGGTCGCCGAGGGGACCCGTGAACTCGCTTACGGGGAAGGGCAGAACATCCGCGTTCCCCGCGACGCTCGCGCAGGCTCCTGGCAGGTGCTCGATGGTCAGCAGCGGATCAATGCGCTCCTGTGTCTTTTCACCGATCAGGGCGGGTACGGCACTTTCTTCCTCGATGTGTTCCTCGAGCGCCCGGCACCCGCACCGGCTCTCGGACGGCGCCGGCGCACACGTGCGCTTCCGCACATCGCGCACCGGCCTCCGCTCTCCACCGATGAGACCGAGATGTCGGGAGTGCAGGACGAGGCTGAGGATGCTTTCGAGCAGCAGCGCGAGCGCCTGATCGATCTTTCGCGTTGGAACTCCTGGGTCGCTGACCACCCGGATCTCACCGTGGTCGATGTGAGCGAGAGCACCATCGATGACGTCCTCACGAGCATCGACCCGCAGGTGCGCCCCGCTGAGAGCGATCAGGAGCACGCGATCGCGACGAAGAATTTGCGGCGGCTGCTGTGTGCATGGTCCGAGCCTTCCGTGCCGGTGCTCACCGCAGAGTTGGAGACCCCGCTGGATGTGCTCGAGGTGTTCACGCGCATCAATCTCGGCGGTGTGCAGATGGCCCGTTCGGATGTCTACTTCGCCGGAGTGAAGACGTTCTGGGATGACGCCGAGCGACACATCGACGCGATGCTGCGTGACGCGCCGATGCTGCGCGACCGGCTCGGCGCTCTGCGTTTCCTTTCTCGGTTGGCGGGCCGAGGCCTCGGGCACGGCGATGCGCTTCCTCTGAGTGTGGACCGTCTCACCGGCAAGCGGGGCGCGCTCCTGCGCGAAGCGATGCAGGCCCTGTCGGCCGATGGGTCGACCGTGCGCACCCGAGTCGCGGCGTTCTCCGGCTGGTACCTGGAGAACTCTTCCCTGGGTTATGGGGCTCATCGCAATCGAGGGTGTAGGTGGGGTCTGAATCCTCCGGCTTCGAGTAGCGATCTGGCAACATAGTTCGTCA
>NZ_JBSJZH010000050.1:0-1530 GCF_054798215.1 Microbacterium sp. GXF6406
CGAGGATCTCGCCCCAGGCTCCAACGGGCCGGTTCGTGGTGATCACGATCGAGGTTTTCAGGTAGCGCTGGTTGATGACCTGGAACAAGGCTGAGGCGGCCTCGCCGGGTAGTGGTAGGTAGCCAAGCTCGTCGATGATGAGCAGGGTCGGACCGGCGAAGAAACGCATCATCGTCGACCACTTGCCTTCGATCGCGGCGCGGTGGCAGCGGGCGGCGAGGTCGGCGGCGGAGGTGAAGTAGACGCGGTAGCCGGCGGTGACGGCGGCGTGGCCGAGGCCGGTGGCGATGTGGGTCTTCCCGACGCCGGGCGGGCCGATCAGGAGCACGTTGGTGGCGGTGTCGATGAACCGGCAGGTGCCGAGCTCGGCCAGCAGCGACCGGTCGATGCCGGACGCGGCGTCGTGATCGAAGTCGTCCAGGGTCTGCCCGGTGGGGAGGTTCGCGAACCGGAACCGGCCAGCCAGGCGGCGGGCGTCGGTGGCGGTGACCTCGACTCGCAGTAGGTGCTCGAGGGCCTGCGTCAGGGTCCATCCTTCGGCTTGTGCCTGGTCGAGGACGGCGGGGAGGGCGTCGGCGGCGTCGGCGAGTTTCAGGTCGGTGAGGTGGCCGCGCAGCTGCTGATAGACGGATGCGGCGCTGGTGCTGGTGGTGCTCATCGGAGGGTGTTCCTGTTCTTCGCGGCCTGCTCGTAAGCGGCCAGGCTGATCACGGTCGAGGGGTGCGCTGCAGCGCTGGTGAGGACAGCGGCCGCGCGCAGCGCGGCGCTGCCGGGTGGGATGCGTTCTTTGCGGCGATGCGGGCGTCCTGGTGGTGCTGATGCCATCGCGATGGCCTCCAGCGCGGTGACATGGCCGGTGTCGCGGATCGTGACGCCGAGTCCGGGCTCAGCGACGCGGTGGCGGGCGACGACCGCGCCGGAGTTGGTGGTGATGTCGATGGAGTCGGTGCCGAGGCGTTGGGACACGACGACCTTCGCGGACGCGAGTTCGGGTGGGACGGAGTAGCGGTTGCCGCGCCAGTCGATCAGCGCTTGCCGAGTCGCGGTGCGCTCCTCGGTCACGATCACCGGGAACACCGCCGCAGGTATTGGTCTGAGCCGCTCGGCCTGGAACATGGCTGCCGCGGTCGTTGACCCGTGTTCTCCCTCACGTCGGCGCTCGTCCTGCCCCATAGCGAAGCTACTCAAGCTGGCCTGCGCCTGCTCGAGGGTGACATCGTCGGGCAAGGTCCGCCACCAGCGTTGCGCGGCGGTGTGGTTGTTTTTCTCGACCACACCCTTCCGGTTGCCCGACCGAGGCCGACAGACCACCGCTATGACGCCGTGGTGCTTCGCGAACGCAGCGAACTGCGGGACCAGATCGCCGGTGCGGTGGTCCAGGACGGTCCGCATCCGGTCGAACCGCCAGAGCTTCGTGAGCCCGCCCAGCAGGGCCAGCAGGGTCGTCATCGCGGCGAGCAGGTGCGGCGTGTCCATCGACGGGGAGATCACGCCCCGCCAGACCCCGGAGTGCGCGAGCGACCCGACCAG
>NZ_JBSJZH010000051.1:0-1458 GCF_054798215.1 Microbacterium sp. GXF6406
GGCTCTTCGGACATTCGGTGGGGGTAAGGCTCGCCGGGTGATGGTCGGCGGGTAGGGGTTGAGGTCCTCGAGGATCAGTAGCGCCAACTGCTGTTCCATCACGAGGACCTCAACGTGTTTCACCATAGTTCGGGGTGCGCTGACGCGCGCTGTGCCACCTGCCCGTGTTCCCGCTGCGACCTTCTATTCGGCCTGGACGGTGTCCACGTTGAGCACGTCGACCGCCTGGACGATCTGCTGATCGTCACCGTCTCGACACCGGCGGCACCGACCGGGTGCTCATCGTGCGGGGTCGTTGCGACCGCGCGTGGACGTCGCTACCGCGTGCTTCACGACGTGCCCGGCGTGACGCGGGTGCGGATCGTGTGGCGGCAACGGGTCTGGCGATGCGGCGACGTGGACTGCGCGAAGAAGACGTTCGTGGAGCAGCTGCCGTCCCTTGTCGCCCAGCGTGGGTCGCTCACCCGGCGTGCGGTCGTCTGGGCGGTCGGGCAGCTGCGTCGAGAGCACGCCACGATCGAAGGACTACGTCGTCAACTCGGGACATCGTGGAAGACGGTGTGGCGGGCTGTCGAGCCCGAGCTGGTCAAGCTGGCTGAGGACGAGTCACGATTCGAGAATGTCACCACGCTCGGTGTCGATGAGCACATCTGGCATCACGTCGACCCCCGCAAGCGGGGACCGAAGGAGCTGACCGGGATGGTCGACCTCAGCCGCGACAGCACCGGAAAGACACGGGCCAGGCTGCTGGACCTCGTGCCTGGCAGATCGGGGAAGGCCTACGCGTCCTGGCTCGCCGACCGTGGCGACACCTTCCGCAAGAACGTGAAGGTGGCAGCGCTCGATCCGTTCGCCGGCTACAAGACCGCAATTGAAGACAAGCTCGAGGACGCCACCGCGGTCTTAGATGCCTTCCACGTCGTCAAGCTGGGTACCGCCGCCGTCGATGAAGTCCGCCGACGTGTTCAGCAAGACACCCTCGGGCATCGCGGACGAAAGGGCGACCCGCTCTACGGGATCCAGACCATCCTCCGCGCCGGAGCCGAGAACCTCACCGACAAGCAGCGCGCCCGCCTGCTCACCGCGATCGAGGCCGATGAAGCGCACGATGAGGTGTTCGTTGCATGGCAGTGCGCCCAGCAGCTGCGCTCCGCCTACCACGCGAAGCACCTCACCGAAGGGCGACGGATCGCCGAGAAGGTCGTCGAGTCGTTCCATACCTGTCCGATCCCCGAGATCGCCCGGCTGGGCCGCACGCTGCGCCGCTGGCGCTCAGCATTCCTGGCCTACTTCACCACCAGCCGGGCGAACAACGGCGGCACCGAAGCAGTGAACGGCATCATCGAACTCCACCGCCGCCTCGCCAGAGGGTTCCGCAACCGCGACAACTACAGGCTCCGCATGCTCCTCGCCGCCGGCGGCCTCACCCCATGACCCCACCGAATGTCCGAAGAGCCC
>NZ_JBSJZH010000052.1:0-1426 GCF_054798215.1 Microbacterium sp. GXF6406
GGCTCTTCGTAATTGAAGGTGTAGTCGGGGTGCGCGCGGCGATTGGTGGATAGGGGTCGAGGTCTTCCAGGATGGAAGTTCTCACACTGACCATCCGCCGGAAGACCTCGACTTGCACCACGCTACCTTCGCCGCGCCCGACCTGACCACGTTCTGCCGCCTCGACGAGCTCGGCCTCGAAGCCGTCGGGCAACATCTCGAGCCCGATCGGGCGGTGCTGGAGTGCCGTGTCGTCGACGATGACCCGTGGTGTCGCAAGTGTGGTGCTGAAGGGGTCGCGCGGGACACTGTGACACGGCCGCTCGCGCATGAGCCGTTCGGGCATCGGCCGACGACGCTGCTGATGCGGGTGCGCCGCTACCGGTGCGCTCATTGTCGTCGGACGTGGCGGCAGGACACGACACGGGCGGCGGCACCGCGGGCGAGGATCTCCCGCGGCGGGATCGGGTGGGCGCTCACCGCGATCGTGGTCGACCATCTCACCGTCTCCCGCGCCGCCGCAGGCCTTGGTGTGTCCTGGCACACAGCGAACACCGCGATCCTCGCCGAAGGCAAGCGTCGACTCATCGACGACCCGGGGCGCTTCGACGGAGTCACCACCCTCGGCGTTGACGAGCACGTCTGGCGTCACACTCGGCTCGGTGACAAGTATGTGACCGTGATTATCGACCTCACCCCCGCGAGGAGCAAGACCGGTCCGGCCCGGCTGCTGGACATGGTCGAGGGCCGCTCCAAGGCCGTGTTCAAGCAGTGGCTCGCTGCCCGACCGGAGGACTGGTCGAAGGCGATCGAGGTCGTCGCGATGGACGGGTTCAGCGGGTTCAAGACCGCCGCTGCCGAAGAACTCCCCGGCGCCGTCCCGGTGATGGACCCGTTCCATGTCGTTCGCCTCGCCGGCGATGCGCTCGATGTCTGCCGGCGCCGCGTTCAGCAGGACCTGTTCGGCCGCCGCGGCATGAAGGACGACCCGCTCTACAAGGCCCGCCGCACCCTACACACCGGCGACAAGTTGCTCACCGAGAAGCAGCGCGCCCGCCTTGAAGCGCTGTTCGCCGTTGAGGAGCACATCGAGGTTGAAGCGACCTGGGGTATTTACCAGCGCATGATCGCCGCCTACCGCGAACCCGACAGGCAGAGGGCCAAGGACATGATGCAGGCCGTGATCGACGCGGTCAGCGCCGGCGTTCCCGCCGCTCTGGCCGAGGTCCGCAAGCTCGGCCGCACCCTCAAGCAGCGCGCCGCCGACATTCTCGCGTTCTTCGACCGGCCAGGCACGTCGAACGGACCGACCGAGGCGATCAACGGGCGTCTCGAGCATCTCCGCGGCTCCGCACTCGGCTTCCGGAACCTCACCAACTACATCGCACGCAGCCTGCTCGAAGCCGGAGGATTCAGACCAGCCCTACACCCTCGATTGCGATGAGCC
>NZ_JBSJZH010000053.1:0-1418 GCF_054798215.1 Microbacterium sp. GXF6406
GGTCAAGTCCCGAGTAGTGGTGTAGCGCTGTCCTTCGGTGTTGATGGTTAGGCGCTGAGTTCGAGGACGGGCTGTTCTGTCACCTCTTTCCCGTTGTCGGTGACGAGGGTGAGGCGGCTCTTGGCGAGGATGTCGAGCCCGAGGTAGCGGCGGCCTTCGGCCCATTCGTCGGTCTGCTCGGCGAGGACCGCGCCGACGAGGCGGATGATCGCGTCGCGGTTGGGGAAGATGCCGACGGAGTCGGTCCGGCGGCGGATCTCGCGGTTCAATCTCTCGTTCGGGTTGTTCGACCAGATCTGCTGCCAGAGCCCTTCGGGGAAGCCCGTGAACGCGAGGATGTCCGCCCGGGCGGTGTCGAGGTGGTCGTGCGCGTCGGGGAGCTTGGCGTCGACGTAGTCCAGCAGCCGGTCGAATTGGGCGTTCACGGCCTCCTTGTCGGGCTGGTCGTAGACGGAGTGCAGCATCGCCTTGACCGCCGGCCACATGTTCTTCGGCGTCACGCTCATGAGGTTGGCGGCGTAGTGGGTGCGGCAGCGCTGCCAGGCTGCTCCGGGTAGGTTCGCGGCGATCGCTTCCACGAGACCCTGGTGCGCGTCGGACGTGACGAGGCGGACCCCGGCCAGGCCGCGGGCGACGAGGTCTGCGAAGAAGCTGTTCCAGGCCGCTCCCGTCTCCGATGTGGCAACGCGCAGGCCGAGGACCTCGCGGCGGCCGTCGGCGTTGACGCCGGTCGCGATCAGGACGACCGCGTTGATGACGCGGCCGCCCTCGCGAACCTTCATGGTGAGGGCATCGGCGGCGACGAAGGTGAACGGGCCTGCATCACCGAGCGGACGGTGCCGGAACTGCTCGACGTGCTCGTCGAGCTCGGCCGCCATCCGCGACACCTGCGACTTCGACAGGCTGTGGATCCCGAGCTGCTTGACGAGTTTGTCCATCCTGCGGGTGCTCACCCCGGCGAGGTAGCAGTCCGCGACGACCGTGATCAACGCGGACTCGGCCCGCTTGCGACGCTCGAGCAGCCAGTCCGGAAAATAGGTCCCCGTGCGGAGCTTCGGGATCGCGACATCGATCGTCCCGACCCGGGTGTCCAGGTCGCGATGCCGGTAACCGTTGCGTTGCGTGACACGGTCCGGGGACGCCTGGCCCCATTCGGCACCGACGACAGCGTCCGCGTCCGCGGACAGCAACGCGTTGATCATCGTCTGCAGCAGGTTGCGCATCAGATCCGGCGACGCGTCGGCCAGGGCTTCGCTGAGCAGGCCAGCAGGGTCGACAATATGAGGAGCGGTCATCGTGATGACTCCATTCGAGTGAGAAGTAGAGAGCTTTCTCGAAGGATCACACGGTGACCGCGTCTACGTCGGGAACGACGTACCGGACCACCGTGCGCTACACCACTATGCGGGACTCAACTC
>NZ_JBSJZH010000054.1:0-1345 GCF_054798215.1 Microbacterium sp. GXF6406
TGTCGCGCGTCAGACTATGTGGCAGGGGTAGTTAGTTGCGGAAGCAGCGCCCCTGATTGAAAGGTCTGAACATGAGTCGTCCACCGGTCATCCCGCTGGAGAAGAAGCTGCGCATCGTGTTGAGCGTGTTGCAGGGCGAGATCACGATCGCCGAGGCCGCCCGCCGGGAGAAGGTCTCCGAGCAGGCGATCGGGAACTGGAAGCGCCAGTTTCTTGAGGGCGGCAAGGCCGGTATCGAAGCCGGCAAGTCCAAGCCCTCGACCCGTGAGCAGCAGCTCGAAGACGAGGTCGCCGAGCTGACCCAGGCGCTCGGTGAGGCCGCCGTCGAGATCCGCGTCTGGAAGAAGAGCGCCGAGGGCCGCTTGGGCCCTTCGAGGACCTCGAGGTGATCCGTGTCGATGCGGGCATGCCGACCTCGAGGTTCGTGGAGCTGATCGGCGTGCCCGAACGGTCCTATCGCCGCTGGCAGGCCAAAGCGCGAACAGCGCAGCTGTCGAAGGGCCCCTGGCCGCAGCCGGCGCGTGAGGCGGCCCGCGAGCTGGTGACCACCCATGCGCTGGCCAAACCCGCGTGGGGGCACAGGAAGATCTGGGCGATGACCCGTCATGACGGGCACCGGGTGTCGCAGTCGACGGTGCTGCGGCTGATGCGTGACGACGGGCTGATCCTGCCGTCGGAGTATCAGAAGCAACGCCGCGAGCTCGCCAAGGACCGTAAGGCCGCGTTCGCGCGGAACCCGACGAGCCCGAACCAGGTATGGCAGCTGGATTTCACCGAGTTCGAGACCACCCAGGGCGGCATCTGGCGGCTCGCGGGATGCCGCGACTGGCTGTCCAAGTACGAGCACCCGTTTCACACGTCACCGACAGCGAACCAGCACGACGCGATCGCCGCGATCGAGCTCGCCCTCGCCGACTACGAGGCCATGTTCGGGCACCCGCTGGTCGACACCTGTCCCGTCGACATGGAGACCGGGGAGCTGTTGCCGGTGGTGACGATCGTCACCGATAACGGTGGCCCGTTCCGGTCGCTGAACTTCGAGTTGTTCATCATGCGCCACCCCGAACTGCGCCACGTCCGCACGAGAGTGAAATCGCCCGGGCAGAACGGGTCACGCGAACGTGGCTTCGGGACGCTGAAGTACGAGCGACTGTTCCTCGACGACATCCCGGACGCGCTCACCCTCGCCGAGCGGGCCGAGGACTACCGGATCGAATACAACACTGTCCGCCCGCACGAGGCGATCGCCTGGAACCGGCCCCTGGAGGTCCACCTCGGCCTGGCCGACCCCACCATCCCCACCTTCGAAAGAGAAGAAATCCTGCCAACTACTTGACGCGGGACA
>NZ_JBSJZH010000055.1:0-1321 GCF_054798215.1 Microbacterium sp. GXF6406
CTATGCTGTCCAAGCCGACCACGATCAGCTGGTGGGAATCAAATAGCGCGAGTCTCCATCAGACCCAGGGCGCTTCAACGCGCCCGTAACGGGCGATCGTGCGGGCCAACTGTTTCTCGTCGGCGGCTTCGACGAGTTCGTTGACGAGTTTCGTCGCGAGGGTGTATTTGACGCGGTAGCCCTTCTCCGCCGCCGCAGTGCCCAGCCCGATGAGGAGGTGGGACTTCCCGGTGCCGGAGTCGCCGATGAGGCAGAGGGGCTCGCCGCGGCGGATCCAGTCGCCGGTCGCGAGAGTGTGGATGGTGGCAGCGTTGATGTTCGGGTTCGCGTCGAAGTCGAAGTCACCGATCCATTTGTTCCGAGGGAACCCGGCCGCGGAGACACGGCGGACGGTGGAGCGGCGATCCCTGTCATCGCATTCCGCGAGCAGCAGCTCGGCGAGGAACCCCTGATAAGACAGTTGCTCCCTGTTCGCGACCGTGGTCGCTTCGTCCATGACCGCACGGATAGTCGGCAGCCGCAGCCTGCGGCAGGCCTGATCGACGGCTGCCGCTGCGGCTTCCTCGGTCATCCCGCGGCGGCGGCGAAGAGTCGTGGTGACGGGTGTGGTGGTGCTCATGGGGTCGTTGTTCCTTCTGTTCCAGTGGCGGGGGTTTCGGTGAAGACAGGGCGACGGTGCAGGAGCTCGTCATAGGCGGCGACGTTCGGCAACGGCCGCCGGTCCGGGGGCAGGCCCGCGATCACCGCGGCGGGGTCGGTGAGTCGGCGCTGGGTGAGACTGACAACCCGGTGCTCACGGTCAGGACGTTGTGCAACGAAATGACGGTCTGAACCAGACCCACCCGTGTGCCGGCGTGCTTCGACCGCGACGACATCCGCGGAGACCGCGCCGACCATCAAGGCCGCGCGGATCCCCGCGATCACATCGATGCCGCGCATACTGCGGTGCAGGAGCAGCACCTCGATCAACTCTCGGGTGCCGGCACTGTCGCCGTTGACTTTCCGGGATTCCTGCCAGAACGCCTCGTGCGCGCTCGTGAACACGCCCGCGTCTCGCGCGGCGGCCAGAGCCGTCGAGGCGGGTAGTGCGCCCGGCTTGTGCCGCAGCACCTCGAGGTAGTGATCGAGGACGATCGATTCCCCGCCGCGAGCAACGACCCGCTCATGCCGGGCAGCCTCAGCATGACCGTCGAAGACGATGATCTCCGAGGCGCGGAGAGAGACGCGGACTTGCCGGCCAATCAGGCTCTTCGGACATTCGGTGGGGGGTGAGGCGCGCCGGGTGAGGTTCGGCGGGTAGGGGTCGAGGTCCTCGAGGATC
>NZ_JBSJZH010000056.1:0-1309 GCF_054798215.1 Microbacterium sp. GXF6406
CTGAATCGGCCTGACTTTCGTTCCGTTCTTCAAGCAAGGATGGAAGACGATGAACAGGAAGTATTCACCGGAGATGCGTGAGCGGGCGCTGCGGATGCTCGCGGAGACGCGGCCGTCCCACCCGACGATGATGAGCGCCGTGCGCCATGTGGCCGGGCTACTCGGGATGAGTCCGGAGACGTTGCGGCTGTGGCAGCGCCGGGCCGAGGTCGACGCCGGGGTGAAGCCCGGGGTCACGACCGAGGCCGCTGCGGAGATCAAGCGGCTGCAGAAGGAGGTCTCGGAGCTGCGGAAGGCGAACGAGATCCTCAAGGCTGCGAGCATCTTTTTCGCGAAGGAGCTCGACCACCCCTCGACGAGATGATCCGGTTCATCAACGAACACCGGGATCGTTTCGGGGTCGAGCTCATCTGCCAGGTCCTGCGACCAGCAGTGAGAGGATTCCTCACCTCGCGCGGCTATCGAGCCGCGGTGAAGAGGCCCCCGTCCGCCAGACGGTTGCAGGATGATCTGCTGGTTCCCGAGATAGCCCGGCTGCATGCGGAGAACTACGGCGTCTACGGGCGCAGGAAGATGCATGCGCTGATGCGACGCCAGGGATGGGTCATCGGCCGGGATCAGACCGAACGTCTCATGCGGCTCGCCGGCGTCCGCGGAGTCCGAAAGCCCAAGCGGGTGTTTGCAACGAAGTCCGATCCCGCGCTGCAGCGGCCGACGGATCTCGTCAATCGACGGTTCACCGCTGACGGTCCTCGCCGACTCTGGGTCTGCGACGTGACCTATGTCGCCACCTGGTCCGGGTTCGCTTACGTCGCGTTCGTCACCGATGTCTACTCCAGGCGCATCGTCGGCTGGAACGTCGCGGCGACCCTGAAGGCGGAGATCCTGCCGATGCAGGCGCTCGATATGGCTGCGTGGGACGCCGGCGGTGATCTAACCGGTCTGACGCATCACTCGGACCACGGATCGAATTACATGTCGATGGTCTACACGGACCGCATCGTCGAACTCGGCGCTGTCCCCTCCACCGGGACCGTCGGCGACAGCTACGACAATGCCCTCGCCGAGGCGATCAACAACCTCTACAAGACCGAACTCATCCGACAACGAGGCCCCTGGCGGACGGTCGAGCAAGTCGAACTCGCCACGCTCGAATACGTGTGGTGGTGGAACAACCAGCGCCTTCACGGAGAGCTCGACATGCGCACCCCAGTCGAGGTCGAGCACACGTATTACGCTGGCCTGGAATCAGCCCACCCGGCCCCTGCCGGACAAGGCTCCCGATAGGAACGAAAGTCAGGCCGATTCA
>NZ_JBSJZH010000057.1:0-1301 GCF_054798215.1 Microbacterium sp. GXF6406
GGCTCATCGCAATCGAGGGTGTAGGTGGGGTCTGAATCCTCCGGCTTCGAGTAGCGATCTGGCAACATAGTTCGTCAGGTTTCGGAAGCCGAGCGCTGAGCCTCTGAGGTGTTCGAGGCGGCCGTTGATCGCCTCTGTCGGCCCGTTGCTAGTGCCGGGGCGGTCGAAGTAAGCGAGCACGTCAGCGGCGCGTTGTTTCAACGTTCGGCCGAGGCGGCGGATCTCGATCAGCGCGGTGGGAACACCGCTGGTGACCGAGTCGATGACGGCCTGCATCATCTGCTTGCCCTTGGTCTTGTCCGGTTCGCGGTAGGCGGCAACGATGCGCTGGTAGATTCCCCAGGTCGCTTCAACCTCAACATGATCATCACCGGTGAATAGTGCTTGAAGGCGTGCGCGTTGCTTGTCGGTGAGGAGGCTGTCGCCGGTGTGCAGGGTGCGGCGGGCCTTGTAGAGCGGGTCGCCCGAACGGCCTCGATGCCCGAGCGTGGCCTGCTGAACGCGTTGCCGGCACCGATCCAGCCCGTCGCCGGCGAGGCGGACGACGTGGAACGGATCCATCACGGGGACCGCGTCGGGCAGCTCTTCGGCGGCGGCGGTCTTGAAGCCGCTGAACCCGTCCATCGCGACGACCTCGATCCGATCTCGCCACTGTTTCGGCCGCTGCGCGAGCCACTGCTTGAACACTGCCTTCGAGCGTCCCTCGACCATGTCCAGCAGTCGCGCGGGGCCGGTCTTGTCCCGCACGGGGGTGAGGTCGATGATGACCGTGACGTATTTGTCGCCCTTGCGCGTGTGACGCCAGACATGCTCGTCGACACCGATGGTGCTCACGCCGTCGAAACGGTGAGGGTCATCGATTAGACGTCGCTTGCCTTCGGCGAGGATCGCGCTGTTCGCGGTATGCCAGGACACCCCGAGCCCGGCGGCAGCACGAGAGACGGTGAGATGGTCGACCACGAGAGCTTCCAACGCCCACCGCACCCCGCTTCGGGAGATCTTCGCCCGCGGCGACGATGCCTTCGACATGTCCTGCCGCCAGGTGCGCTTGCAATGATCACACCGGTATCGACGAACCCGAACCTGCAGCGTCGTGGGCCGGTGACCGAACGGCTCATGCGCAAGACGACGAATCACCGTATCCCGAATGACGCCCTCGGCGCCGCACCCCCGACACCACGGATCAGCCTCAACGGCCCGGCACTCGATCACCGCCCGATCCGGCTCCAGGCGCTGCCCGACAGCTTGCAGGCCGAGCTCGTCAAGGCGACAGAAGGTGGTCAGATCGGGCGCGGCAAAGG
>NZ_JBSJZH010000058.1:0-1191 GCF_054798215.1 Microbacterium sp. GXF6406
CCGACAGGGTGCCCGTCGTGCGCGGTCATCGCGACCGGGCGTGGGCGTCGACACCGGCTGCTCCATGACGTGCCTGGGACGACGCGAGTGCGGATCGTGTGGCGGCAACGGATCTGGCGCTGCGACGATGACGACTGCAAACGGAAGACGTTCGTGGAGCAACTGCCTGCTCTGGTCGGCCGGCGCGGGTCGATCACCACGCGCGCCGTCGGCTGGGCGATCGGACAGCTGCGTCGCGAGCATGCCACCGTGCACGGTCTGGCCCGCCAGCTCGGCACGTCGTGGAAGACGGTGTGGCGCGCCGTCAAGCCCGAGCTCAACAAGCTCGCGGCCGACGAGTCCCGGTTCGAGAACGTTACGGCCCTCGGTGTCGATGAGCACATCTGGCATCACGTCGACCCGCGCAAGCGCGGTCCGAAGGAGTTGACCGGGATGGTCGATCTCACCCGCGACAAGAGCGGAAAGACGCGGGCACGGCTGCTCGATCTCGTGCCCGGCAGATCCGGGAAGGCCTACGCGTCCTGGCTGGCCGAACGCGGTGACGCGTTCCGTAAGAGCGTGAAGGTCGCCGCCCTTGATCCGTTCGCCGGCTACAAGACCGCCATCGAAGACAAGCTCGAGGATGCCACTGCGGTGCTGGATGCGTTCCACGTCGTCAAGCTCGGCACCGGTGCCGTCGATGAGGTCCGCCGTCGCGTCCAGCAAGACACTCTGGGACATCGTGGCAAGAAGGGTGATCCGCTCTACGGGATCCAGACCATCCTTCGCGCCGGAGCCGAGAACCTCACCGACAAGCAGTGGGCGAGGCTGACCACAGCCATCGAGGCGGACCCGGCACACGACGAGGTGTTCGTCGCCTGGCAGTGCGCGCAGCAGCTTCGCTCGGCCTACCACCAGACGAGCCTCCCCGATGGGCGACGGATCGCCGAGAAGATCGTCGAGTCGTTCCACACCTGCCCGATCCCCGAGATCGCCCGCCTCGGCCGCACCCTGCGACGCTGGCGCTCAGCGTTCCTGGCCTACTTCACGACCGGGAGGTCATCGAACGGTGGCACCGAGGCCATCAACGGGATCATCGAACTCCACCGCCGCCTCGCCAGAGGGTTCCGCAACCGCGACAACTACCGCCTCCGCATGCTCCTCGCCGCCGGCGGCCTCACCCCATGACCCCCACCGAATGTCCGAAGAGCC
>NZ_JBSJZH010000059.1:0-1142 GCF_054798215.1 Microbacterium sp. GXF6406
TGAAGCGCCCTGGGTCTGATGGAGACTCGCGCTATTTGATTCCCACCAGCTGATCGTGGTCGGCTTGGACAGCATAGAACGCTTGCTCGAACTCGGCGGGCGGGATGTCGCCGAGGTAGCCATGGAGACGCTCGGTGTTGTGCCAGTGCACCCATCCGAGGGTTGCGAGCTCGAGATCCTCGACGCTCTTCCAGGGGCCTGATCGTGCGGGCCCGCGGACGAGTTCGGTCTTGTAGTAGCCGTTCACCGTCTCGGCGAGAGCATTGTCATAGCTGTCGCCGACGGTCCCGATCGACGGCGCCGCCCCGATTTCCGCTAGGCGTTCACCGTAGCGAATCGACGTGAATTGAGATCCTGCATCGCTGTGACAGCGCAGATCCTCGTGATGGCGGCCTCTGGACCAGCGGGCCATCTCGATCGCGTCGAGGACCATCTCGGTGCGCATGTGCGACGCGCACCGCCACCCGACGATCATCCTGCTGAACGCGTCGACGATGAAGCAGACATACGCGACGCCCGCCCACGTCGGCACGAACGTCAGATCGGTCACCCAGAGCCGGTTCGGGGCGGTCGCGGTGAACTCACGGTTGACGAGATCCGGGTGCCTCGCCGAGGCCGGATCAGGCCTGGTCGTCTTGACCCGCTTGCTCCGTATCGCGCCCTCGATGCCCGCAGCACGCATGAGCCGGCCGGTCTGATCCCGACCGATGTCGATCCCACTGCGACGGGCGGTCTTCCAGAGCTTGCGGACCCCATAGACGCAGTAGTTGTCCGTCCACAGCGACACCAACGCCGGTATGAGCGCGGCATCGCTGATCGCTCGCGCCGACGGGGCACGGTCCTTCGCGGCGTAATACGTGCTCGGAGCCACCTGCAACAACTTGCAGATGGGCTCGACTCCGAGCGGGCGGCCCTCGACGACATCGTTCTTGTTCGCGTCGATGAAGGCGACTATTTCCGGTGTTGGCGGTCGAGCTCCGCCCCGAAGAAACTCGCCGCCCTCTTCAATATCTCGTTCGCACGCCGCAACTCCCGGACTTCCTGCTCGAGTTCGCGCACTCGGTGAGCTTCGGCAGTGGTCACCCCAGCGACGTGACCGCCGTCAATATCTGCTTGCTTGACCCACATCCGCACGGACTCGA
>NZ_JBSJZH010000006.1:0-127370 GCF_054798215.1 Microbacterium sp. GXF6406
TCGCCTGAAACTCCACGCACCAAGTATCTCAATTCGTCCGCCAAAGACTTGACGAAAGACATAGGGGCACCCCCCCCTGCTGGTCCGCTGTCCTCGCGCCTCGCGACTGGCCCGCTCGCCTGGTCGAGCGTGACCGCGCTACTCCGAGCGGCCTTCGGGCCGGAGCATCCGTTGGCCGATCCGGCACGGATCGCGACGGCGTACCGGAGCGATCGGGTCATGCGCATCGACGGAGCCCGCCCCGATGCGTGGTCCGCGCTCTCCGGTTTCTGGCAGACGACTGACGGGTGGGTGCGCACCCACGGTAATTACCCCCATCACGCCACGGCGATCCTCCGCACCTTCGGGCTCGACGAGGTATCCGACGCCGACCCGCTGCGCGACGCACTCGCCGCGTCATCCGTCTCCGCCGTCGTCGACCGCATCTCGGCTGCAGGCGGACGTGCGAGAAGAAGACCCCGCATCCGATGCTGCGCTGCGTTCCACTCCCCTCGTGCGCATCGAGCGCGTCGGGGACGGGGCACCGGCAGGACGCGGAGAACAGCTCCCCTCAAGCGCGCTCCCGCTGCGCGGCATCCGTGTGATCGATCTCACCCGTGTGATCGCCGGCCCGGTCAGCACCCGCACTCTCGCCTCCCTCGGCGCAGACGTCCTCCGTATCGACCCTCCCCATATGCCGGAGCCCGGGTGGCAGCATCTCGACACCGGCCACGGCAAGCGCTCCGCACTTCTCGATGCGCACGACCCGCGGATGCCGGGCCTTCTCGCGCGCGCGGACGTCATCGTGCTCGGGTACCGCCCGGCTGCACTCGCGCGACTCGGCCTCTCCCCCGCAAACCTCGCCGCACAGCATCCGCATCTCGTCATCGCACAACTGAGCGCATGGGGAGACGAACAGGCCGAGCGCAGCGGATTCGACAGTCTCGTACAGGCGGAGTCCGGCATCGACATGATCGAGTCGCCCGACGGCGCGACTCCCGGTGTGCTCCCCGCACAGGCTTTGGACCACAGCGCGGGCTATCTGCTGGCGGCCTCCGTCTGCGATGCCCTCGCCCGCCGCCGATCGGAAGGCGGCACGTGGCACGTCTCGACATCACTGCGTCGGATCGCCGCCGAGCTGCTCGGGATGCCGCGGACGGCGGAGCCAGCACCGGATGCCGAATTCGATGCCTCCGCGCACACAGAGGAGTTCGTCGTCGCCGGCCGTTGCATCACGACGGCCGCATCCGTCATCCCCGGGGTGCGCCTGCAGCCGCCGCGTCCGTTCGGCGCCGACCCGGCCAGATGGTGAGCACCACGCACAGCGCGAGCGTGAGCATCGCCCAGATGCCTGCAGCTCGCGGAAGCGTGCGGTACGCGAGATGCTGAACGGTGAACTCCGCGGTGAGCGGTCCGTACGCGAAGTAGCCGAACGTCCAGAAGCCGATGAGGATCACGGGCAGCGCCACCCACCAGGAGATGCGCACGGCGGTCTCGAGCCGCGTCGTCTCGGGGATCGCGCGCACCGGCGCGCGGCGGATCCACCACAGCATCCAGATGCCGATGATGATGAGGCCCACGACGCTGGATCCGTGCTGCAGCCACTTGTATCCGGCGAGCGGGCCCCACTGCTCGGCGAGCACCGGAAGCCAGTCGGAGCCCGCCCGACCCTCATGAGTGAACGCATCCCAGAGGATGTGCGAGATCACCCCGAGCAGCAACGACACCGCGAGCATGAACGGGTACCACCACGCTCTGCCGACGCCCACCGCGTCCTGAGCGGCCCGCCAAGCCGGCTGGTCCCACTCCCCCGGGAGGCGCCGGGCGACCCAGCGTGGCGCGAGACGCCCGGCGAGCGGACGCAGCACAACTCGCCACAATAGGAACAGCAGGAAGGCGATCAGGCCGGTCCACACGACGTTGCCGTTCGTGTGAGTGAACGCGTAGGTGACGCCGAAACCCCGCAGGAACAACGGCAGGTCCGGCGTCATCGCACCGATCGCGATCGCCGCGGGGATCAACGGCGTGCGGATGAACGGCAGGGCCACGACGGCGTGGCTCGGCGTGAACGGCATCTGTCAGCCGATGAACACGCCGGCGAGGGTCTTCTTGCCGCGGCGCAGCACCGACACTCCGCCGGGCAGGCTCGCCGTGACGAGCGCCTGCTCGTCGTCGATCTTCTGCCCATCGAGCACGACGCCGCCCTGCTTGATCGCGCGGCGGGCCTCGGAGAGGCTCGCGACGAGACCGGTCGCGACGAGCGCGTCGACCACGCTCGTGCCAGCGGGCACGGTCGCGTTCGGCAGCTCCTCGAGAGCGGTGCGCAGGGTGACGGCATCGAGCGCGGTCAGGTCGCCCTGACCGAAGAGAGCCTCGGATGCCGCGATGACGGCCGCCGTCGCATCGATGCCGTGCACGGTGGCGACGACCTCGAGCGCGAGGCGCTTCTGCGCGGCGCGGCGGAAGGGCTCGCCCTCGACGAGAGCCGCGTACTCCTCGATCTCGGCGCGGGTGAGGAACGTGAAGATCTTCAGACGTTCGATCACATCGGCATCCGCCGTCGACAGCCAGAACTGGTACATGCGGTACGGGCTGCACATCTCGGCGTCGAGCCAGATGGCGTTGCCCTCGCTCTTGCCGAACTTCGTGCCATCGCTGTTCGTGATCAGCGGGGTGCCGATCGCATGCGCCGAGACGCCTTCGACGCGACGGATGAGGTCGGTACCGCTGGTGAGGTTGCCCCACTGGTCCGATCCACCGGTCTGCAGCACGCAGTCGTACTGGCGGTGGAGCTCCAGGAAGTCCATGCCCTGCAGGATCTGGTAACTGAACTCGGTGTAGCTGATGCCTGCATCAGAATTGAGGCGCGCGGCGACGGCGTCCTTCTTCAGCATCGTTCCGACACGGTAGTGCTTGCCGATCTCGCGCAGGAAGTCGATCGCCGACATCGGCGCCGTCCAGTCGAGGTTGTTCACGATACGGGCGGCGTTGACGCCCTCGAAGCTCAGGAAGCGCTCGACCTGTGCGCGCAGACGGCCCACCCATTCCTCAACCGTCTCGCGGGTGTTCAGGGTGCGCTCGGCCGTGGGCCGGGGGTCTCCGATGAGACCGGTCGAACCGCCGACGAGACCGAGCGGCTTGTGACCGGCGAGCTGCAGGCGACGCAGGACGAGCAGCTGTACGAGGTTGCCGAGGTGCAGGCTCGGTGCCGTCGGGTCGAATCCGCAGTAATAGGTGATCGGGTCTCCGCCGAGCAGGGCGCGCAGCGCCTCCTGGTCCGTGGACACGTGGACGAGGCCACGCCAGACGAGTTCATCCCATACGTTCTCGAACGCGGGGTCATTCGCCACAGCGGCAGTCGTCAGATCAGAATTCGACACGCGTTCCAGGCTATCAGCGCGCATGTCTCCTCGATGTCGGATGCTCGTGCCAGGCTGTCGTCATGATCATCGCCGATCCCGCAGTCGCCGCGGTCGTCGCCGCAAGCCTCGGCGGTGCTCTCCTCATCGCCCTCGCGCTCAGCATCGCCGGGCTCCGCCGTGCAAGAACGGCACCTGTCGCCATCAGTTGCGCACTCGCCGCGGCCGCGCTCATCACCGCGCTCGTCGCCCCGATCACGTCGGCCCCATTGGCTCTGCGCCTACCGGTCATCCTCCTGGCCATGACTGTCGCCGTCATCGGCGGGTCCCCCTTCACGCGCCGTGCGCTCGACATCGCCTCCGGAGATCGCGTGCGCGAGACCCGCGATGGCGGGATCCTCATCATCGCGGCGGATGCTTCGGCTCCCCGCACGCTCATGCGCGGCGGTACCGTGATCGGCTTCCTCGAACGCGTCGCGGCGGCGGTGGCGATCACGGTCGGATTCCCCGAAGCGGTCGCGGCGGTCATCGCTGTCAAAGGAATCGGACGATTCCCCGAGCTCGGAGAGCCGGAGGCGCGGGAGCGCTTCATCATCGGTACCGTGGCGAGCCTGCTGTGGGCAGGAGCGGTCGGCGCGATCGCACGCCTGGCCCTGCTCTGACCCTCAAGCCACCGCGAGCATGCGGAATCCAGCGACGATCGCCGAAGCGCCCGAGCTCGCCAGCGCTTGCGAGACCGCGGACTGCGTGATGCCCTCTGCACGGGCGAGCTCGCGCTGCGGCTCACCCAAGCACCGCCCGTATGTCAGCCGCCTCGAGCGGGCGGTCATGGTCGACACGATCTCGTCGCGGGCTAGCAGATAGGCGTTCGCCCAGTTCACCGCCGCAGCATCCGTCTTCGCCGTCTTCTCATCGGCGACCACCCAGCTGCGGGCGTTCGGTGCGTCCCGCCGTTGAAGCTTCTCGACGTGCTCGACCGCTGTGCGCGCCGCCCACCAGCCGGGTCCGTCCGCGATCCCCTGCTCGATCCCCACGGACGCAACGCGCCCGATCTCGCCGAGCCCGATTCCGTAACGGAATTCGAGCCCGTCCGGAAGCGCGAGCCGCAGCAGCAGGATCGTCGCGAGCGCCGCTTCGAGGGTCGGGTAAACACCCTGCTGCTCATCACCGACGGTCGGACGAAGTCCGCGGACGACGACGGGCAGGGCCTGCTCGACGCGGGCGATCGACGCGTCGAAGACCTTCTGGGCGGCGCTCCGGTCGGCGATCTCCCGGGAGCCGATGATGTCAGCGGTGACGACGGTCAGCATTACATCAGCTTATCACTGATATTCAGCAAATATCAGAATAACGCTGATATCTGCGTCAGATCCCGAGAGCGTGCACCGCAGCCTGCGTGCGGGCGATGAGCTCCGCACGCTGCTCCTCAACACGAATAGGAGCGGTGCCGCCGGCTCCCGTGCGCGAGGCCACGGATCCCTCGATGCTGAGAACCTCGCGGACCGCCGGGGTCAGGTGCGCCGAGACCTCCGCAAGCAGAGCATCATCGGCATCCTCGAGTCCGATCCCCCGGATCTCGCACGCCTTGACCAGCGCACCCGAGATCTCGTGGGCGTCGCGGAAGGGAACGCGCTGCTTGACGAGCCACTCGGCGACGTCCGTCGCCAGCGAGAAGCCCTGCGGCGCGAGCGCCGCCATGCGCTCGGTGTCGAAGGTGAGCGTCGCGACCATGCCGGCGAACGCGGGGAGCACGACCTCAAGGGTGTTCACCGAGTCGAAGACCGGCTCCTTGTCCTCCTGAAGGTCGCGATTGTAGGCGATCGGCAGGCCCTTGAGGGTCGCCATGAGACCCGACAGGTTGCCGATGAGTCGGCCGGACTTACCGCGGGCGAGCTCGGCGATGTCGGGGTTCTTCTTCTGCGGCATGATGCTGGAACCGGTCGAGTAGCCGTCGTGCAGCGTGACGAACCCGAACTCGTGGGTGTTCCAGAGGATGATCTCCTCGCTCAGGCGCGACAGGTCGACGCCGATCATCGCCGTGATGAACGCGAACTCCGCCACCACGTCACGCGCGGCCGTGCCGTCGAGCGAGTTCTCCGCCGGGCGGTCGAGGCCCAGCTCGCGGGCGACGAGCTCGGGGTCGAGGCCGAGCGTGGATCCGGCGAGGGCGCCGCCGCCGTACGGCGAGACACCGGCGCGGACGCGCCAGTCGACGAGGCGCTCGAGCTCGCGCACGAGCGGCCAGGCGTGGGCCTGCAGGTGGTGGGCCAGCAGGATCGGCTGCGCGTGCTGCAGGTGGGTGCGGCCGGGCAGGATCGCATCGGGGTGCGCCTCGGCCTGGGCCACGAGGGCGTCGATGACGCGCAGGATATCGCGGGCGATGACCTTCGCGTGGTCGATCAGGTACATGCGCACGAGGGTTGCGATCTGATCGTTGCGGCTGCGACCGGCGCGCAGGCGACCGCCCAGTTCAGGGCCGAGCTCGGCGATCAGCGCCTGCTCGAGCGCGCCGTGCACGTCCTCATCCGTCGGCTGGGCCACGATCGTGCCATCGGCGACTTTGCGCGCGACGGCGTCGAGACCCTCGTGCATGCGGCGCTCTTCGTCTGCCTCGAGATAGCCCGCGGCGGCCAGGGCCTTGGCATGCGCGTGCGAACCCGCGATGTCGTAGGGTGCGAGGATCCAGTCGAAGTGGGTGGATCGGCTCAGCTCGACGAGCTCGGGCGACGGCCCGCTCGCGAATCGTGCGCCCCAGAGTGCGCCCTCGTTCGTGCCATCGTGCTTCGCGTCGCTCATACTCTCCAGCCTACTGGCGTACAGGCCCGGAGCCGACGAACCCTGAGAGCTTGGCCAGCGCCCACTCCACCGGTCCGCGCCCGAAGAGCAGCGCCCACGCCGTGCACCCCACGAGGATCCCGACCGTCATCGACCAGAAGGGCGCCAGGGCGAGGAAACCGTTGAGGTCAGCGGTGTCGCCGAGAAGGACCGCTGCCGCAACAGCCCACACGATGAGCTGCGCGATGTAGGCGGTCAGCGGCATCGAACCCATGGCCCGCACCGGCAGGGAGAGCATCCGCACCGCTCGGAGCCGGCACAGCAGCAGGCAGGCGCCGATGGCAGCGACGGCGAAACCTCCGGAGCCGATGACCTCCCCGATCCCACCGGAGTGCGGTACTGCCGTGAACACCGCATCCAGATACGACGATCCCGGAACTCGGACAAGCGCGAGCAGATAACCGAGCATCGAGACGACGGCGCCGAGCACCAGCATCCTGATCTGAATCCTCAATCGCGCGAGGCCCGTGCGCGCCGCGCCCAGGCCCGCCAGGACGAACACGAGCCAGAGGGTGAACGGATAGTGCCATCCGATGTAGGTCTCGATCTCCGCACCGACCGGTGCGCGCCACAACGGCAGATCATCGAGCAACGGTTGCACGAACGGCATGACGAGAGCGATCGCAGCGGCGATCATCAGCACGGTTCGCGCCCGCAGCCCCACGAAACCGATCACCGCGATGAAGAGGATCGCGTAGGCGGGCAGGATCACGTAGACGGGGACACCCGTCAGCGCGAGCAGGATGCCGATGACCCACAGGATGCACCCCCGGATCAGCAGTCTGATCCGGGCGATCTCCATCTCCGGCCGTGCGAGCGGTTCGCGCCCGCCCGTGACGATGCCGATCGACGCCCCGGCGAGCACAGCGAACATAATCGAGGAGCGCCCGTCGACCACCGCCGTCCATGTGGACGGGTCATTCCAGACGAACGAGTCCGCGGTCATGAGCAGATGCGCGGCGAGCATTCCGATGACCGCGAGCCCGCGGGCCAGGTCGATTCCGGAGATGCGGGACGCACCGTCCAAACGTGACAGTGCGTCCCGCATCCGGTGCCTCAGCTCTGGCGCAGCAGCCAGACGAGCAGGGCCTTCTGCGCGTGCAGCCGGTTCTCCGCCTCGTCCCAGATCACGCTCTGGGGGCCATCGATGACCTCGGCGTCGACCTCGTAACCGCGGTCTGCCGGCAGGCAGTGGATGAAGATCGATTCCGGATCGGCGAGCTTCATGGTCTCCTCAGTGACCTTGTACCCGCCGAGGTCCCGGATGCGCGCGATCTTCTCCTCTTCCTTGCCCATCGACACCCACGTGTCGGTGACGACGACGTCGGCACCGGCCGCGGCTTCAGCGGGATCGGTGAACAGGGTGATCGATCCGCCGGTCTCCGCCGCACGACGCTCGGCGTCGGCGATCACATCGGCTCGCGGCGCATACGACTCCGGGGCCGCGATGCGCACATGCATGCCCGCGGTGACGCCGGCCAGCGCATAGGAGTGCGCCATGTTGCTCTGCCCATCACCGAAGAACGCGAGGGTCAGCCCCTTCAGGTCGCCCTTGTGCTCGCGGATGGTGAGCAGATCGGCGAGCAGCTGACAGGGGTGGAAGTCGTCCGAGAGGGCGTTGACGACGGGAACGCGCGTGCCGTTCGCCATCTCTTCCAGGCCCGACTGCGCATAGGTGCGCCACACGATCGCCGCGACCTGGCGCTCCAGCACGCGGGCGGTGTCGGAGGGCGTCTCCTTGCCGCCGAGCTGGCTGCTGGCCGTCGAGATGATCAGCGGCGAGCCGCCGAGATCGGCGATGCCGACCGCGAACGAGACGCGCGTGCGGGTCGAGGACTTGTCGAAGATGACGGCGACGGTCTGCGGGCCCGCGAGCGACTTATCGGCCCAGCGGTCCTTCTTCAGCTCGAGCGCGAGGTCGAGGACCTCTGCCTGCTCGGCGGGTGTCAGATCATCGTCGCGCAGCAGGTGGCGGGTCATGCGGGAACCTTTCCGGTTGCGGATGCCGCGTGGCTCTCCCGCACGTCGGCGAGGGATGCTGCGAACAGGGTCTGGAATTCTTCGATCTCGGTGTCACCGATGTTCAGTGCTGGGGCGATGCGCACGGTCGACGGGTTCGCAGCGTTGATGATCAGGCCGCGGGCCTGAGCCGCAGCGACGACGTCGCCGGCAACGGGTTCGCTCAATGCGACGCCCAGGAGCAGACCGCGCCCGCGTACGGACTCGACCAGGGGTGAGCCGATGCCCTCGATCAGGGTGCGCAGCTGGGTGCCCCGCACGGCCGCGTTCTCAACCAGGCCGGCATCCTCGATCTCGGTGAGGACGGCGTTGGCGACTGCGGTGCCCAGCGGGTTGCCGCCGAACGTCGATCCGTGCGACCCCGGGGTGAGCAGGGCACTGGCGGCGCCGTAGGTGACGAGTGCTCCGATCGGGAAGCCGCCGCCGATGCCCTTGGCCAGGGTGATCGCATCCGGTGTGATGCCCTCGTGCGAGAACCCGAACCATGCGCCGGTGCGTCCGGCACCGGTCTGGATCTCGTCGACGATGAGCAGCGCGCCGTGCTCGAGCGTCAGCGCTCGAGCCGCCGCGAGGTAGCCCTCCGGCAGCTCGACGACGCCGGCCTCGCCCTGGACGGGCTCGACGAAGACCGCGGCGACACGATCGTCCATGGCCGCCTCGAGCGCCTCGATCGTCGCCGGGATGTGCTCGACGCCACCGGGCATGGGCTCGAACGGGGCGCGGTAAGCCTTCTTCGCGGTCAGCGCGAGCGATCCCATGGTGCGGCCGTGGAAGGCCTGCTCGAGGGCGATGATGCGCGGGCGCTCGGCGCCGCCGTGCAGACGGGCGAGCTTGAACGCTGCTTCGTTCGCCTCGGCGCCCGAGTTCGAGAAGAACACGCGACCCTCGATGCCGGCGCCGGCGAGGCGCTTGAGACGTGCGGCGAGCGCAAGCTGCGGCGGGGTGGCGAAGTAGTTCGAGACGTGCGTGAGCACGGCGGCCTGCGAGGAGACCGCTTCGACGAACGCCGGGTGGGAGTGCCCGAGCGAGGTGACCGCGATTCCGGCGAGGAAGTCGAGGTGACGATTGCCCTCGCCGTCCCACAGGTACGACCCTTCGCCGCGAGTGAGCAGTGCGAGCCGCTGTCCTGCGTTGAGCGCGAGATCCCGCGCCGCTTCATCCTGCCAGACGGTCACGCCGTCACCCCTTCTCCGAGTACCACTTCTGTTCCGATCCCCTTGCTGGTGAAAAGTTCGACGAGCACCGAGTGCGGTACGCGTCCGTCGATGATCGCCGCGGCGTCGACGCCGCCCTCCACCGCATCCAGGCAGGCGCGCATCTTCGGGATCATGCCCGACTCCAGCGACGGCAGCATCTGGACGAGCTGCGGGGAGGTGAGATGCGACACGAGCGAATCGCGGTTCGGCCAGTCGGCGTAGAGGCCCGGCACATCGGTGAGGATGACCAGCTTGCGCGCGCCGAGGGCGACGGCGAGGGCGGACGCCGCGGCATCCGCGTTCACGTTCAGGGACTGCCCGGGGTTGTCGAGGTCCGGGGCGATCGAGGAGATCACCGGGATGCGACCGGCCGCGAGGTGGTCGAGGACCGCGGTCGGGTCGACCTGCACGACATCGCCGACGCGGCCGAGGTCGACCTGCTCGCCATCGATGACGACTCCGCGGCGGCGGCCGCCGAAGAGTCCGGCGTCCTCGCCGCTGAGCCCGGTGGCGATGGGGCCGTGCGAGTTGATCTTCGCCACCAGCTGCGGGTTGACCTGACCGGTGAGCACCATGCGCACGACGCTGATCGCCTCGGTGTTGGTGACCCGGTAGCCGCCCTTGAACTCGCTGGGGATCGCGAGCCTGTCGAGCATGTTCGAGATCTGCGGGCCGCCGCCGTGCACGACGACCGGCTGCACGCCGACGTAGCGCAGGTACGCGATGTCCTGCGCGAACGCCTCCTGAAGCTCGTCCGAGACCATGGCGTTGCCGCCGTACTTGACGACGACGATCTGATCGCGGAACTTCTTCAGCCACGGCAACGACTCGATGAGGGTCGAAGCCTTCTCGGCAGCGACCTCGGCCGGGGTGTCCTGAATATCGGTCATGAGGCGTACGCGCTGTTCTCGTGGACGTAGTCGTGCGTGAGGTCGTTGGTGCGGATCGTCGCCTCGGCGTCGCCGGTGCGCAGGTCGATCAGCAGATCGGTGGCGCGCGGGGTCAGATCGACGTCCTCGCGCGGGCGGTCGGGACCGCCGGCCGTGCACACGCGGACGCCGTTCATCCAGACATCGACGTCGTAGGGGTCGAACTCCGCGCTCGTGGTGCCGATGGCGGCGAGCACGCGCCCCCAGTTCGGGTCATTGCCGAAGATCGCCGCCTTGAAGAGGTTGTTGCGGGCGACCGAGCGGCCGACCTCCACCGCGTCCTGCTCGCAGGCGGCGTTCGTCACCCGGATCGTGATGTTGTGGCTCGCGCCTTCGGCGTCGCCCTGCAGCTTCTCGGCGAGGCGATCGCTCAGCTCGATGAGAGCGTCGGTGAAGGCTTCGAGGTCGGGGCGGATGCCGCTGGCCGCGTTCGCGAGCAGCGTCACCTGATCGTTGGTCGACATGCATCCGTCGGAATCGAGGCGGTCGAAGGTGCGCCCGGTCGCCGCGCGCAGTGCCGCATCGGCCTCCGCGGGGTCGAGATCGGCGTCGGTCGTGATGACGACGAGCATCGTCGCCAGGCCCGGCGCGAGCATTCCCGCACCCTTCGCCATGCCGCCGATCGTCCACCCGTCGCGCGTGATCACCTCGGTCTTGGCGACCGTGTCGGTCGTCATGATCGCCTGCGCGGCGAGTTCGCCGCCCTCGGCCGAGAGCTCCGCGATGGCGTGCGTCGTTCCGGCGATCACCTTGTCGCGGAACGTCTGGTCGCCCGTGCCGATGAGGCCCGTCGAGCAGACGACGACATCGCCCGCGCTGACCTCGAGCAGCTCGGCGGCCTTCTCGGCCGTGAGGTGAGTCGTCTGGAAGCCGAACTCCCCCGTGAAGCAGTTCGCACCGCCGGAGTTCAGCACGACAGCCTCGACCGTGCGATCCGCCACGACCTGCTGCGACCAGATGATCGGGTTGGCCTTGGCACGGTTGCTCGTGAAGACGGCTGTGCCGACCTTCCGGGGGCCGCGGTTGACGACGACGGCGAGATCGGGTTTTCCTGTTGATTTCAGACCCGCGACGACACCGGCCGCTTCGAATCCCTGGGGCGCGGTGACGCTCACGGTGCTACTCCGTTGATGGTCAGGGCACGGTCTTCGGGAAGGCCGAGCGCGATGTTCATGGACTGGATGGCGGCACCGGCGGTGCCCTTGACGAGGTTGTCGACCGCGGTGACGACGGTCACACGGTTCGCGGCACGATCGATCGCGAGACCCATCAGCGCAAGGTTCGCACCGAGCACATCGGCTGTGCGCGGGAACTGGCCCTCGGGAAGGAGCTGGACGAACGTCTCATCGGCGTAGGCGCTCTCCCATGCCTCTCGGATCTGCGCATCCGTGACGCCGGGAAGAATCGGCGCAGTGGATGTGGCGAGGATGCCGCGGGCCATGGGCACGAGCACCGGAGTGAACGAGATGCGCACATCCGTGGCGCCGGCCTGGCGAAGGGCCTGCTGGATCTCGGGAATGTGCCGGTGCGTTCCGCCGACCGCATAGGGGTTCGCGGTACCGAGGATCTCACTGGCGAGCAGGTTCGTCTTCAGGCTCTTGCCGGCTCCCGAGGGGCCGACGGCGAGGACGCTGACGATATCGGAGGCGGCGATGACGCCCGCCGCCACACCGGGGGCGAGGCTGAGGCTGACCGTGGAGGCGTTGCATCCCGGGGCGGCGATGCGCCGCGTGCCGACGAGCTCCTCGCGCAGCTTGCCCGTGCCGCTGGGAAGCTCGGGGACTCCGTAGGACCAGGGCTCGTGGAAGTGGCCGCCGTAGAAGGCGTCCCAGGATTCCTCGGAGGTCAGACGGTGGTCGGCGCCCGCGTCGATGACGAGCGGAACGTCGCCGAGCGCATCGGTGTACTGCCCCGACTGCCCGTGCGGAAGCGCGAGGAACACGATGTCGTGACCCGAGAGGATCTCGGGCGTCGTGTCCTGCAGCGTCAGGTGCGCGAGTGAGCGCAGGTGCGGCTGATGCTGGATCAGCGGCTGTCCCGCGTTGGAATGCGCGGTGACGGTGCGGATCTCGATATCGGGATGGCTTGCCAGCAGGCGCAGTATTTCGCCACCCGCATAGCCGGATGCGCCGGAGACGGCGACGGTATACGTCATGTTTCTACCTTAACGGTGCGGGACCCTCGGTCCCTGATGCTTGACTGCGGAAAGGGAGGACCTTCGGAATGCCGAAGGGGCGGAGGCGGCGACACCGGTGCCGGTGCGCGGAAGCCGCAGCCGGAGATCACGGGGTCGCCTAGAGTCGGCGTCCGCGACGTCGGCGCACGATGAACGCGCTCGGGACGAGCGTGTTCGATGCGGGCGCAACCGGAAGCATGCGGAGACCTTAGCGCCGCAAGCGCGTATCCGGCAAATCGGTCACCAGCCCGACGAACGCGCCCCTGCACTCTCAGAGGACTCCCCGCCGAGGTGACTAGAATCGAGCGCTAAGGCGATCACAAGGAGAAGGTTCATGCCGAGCACCGCCAACGTCATCGGTCGAAACGCGTGAGTTACGCGGTGCCCAGCACCGCGCCGCGCCTGACCGGCGACGGGCGCTCGCACGCCAAGATCATCCTGTTCGGGGAGCACGCCGTCGTGTACGGCGCCCCCGCTGTCGCCCTCCCCATGACCCGACTCGCAGCGACGGTGCATGTGCGTCCGGAGGCCAGCGGGATCCACATCGACAGTGCCCTCTACTCCGGGGAAGCCGAGCGCGCGCCCGACCATCTGCTCCCGGTCGTCACCGCGATCCGCGCAGCCATCCGCCGCATCGCCCCGCTCACGCCGGGCCTCTGGGTGCGCATCGGCAGCAGCATCCCGCACGAGCGCGGACTCGGATCCAGCGCGGCCGTCGCCGGTGCGATCGCCCGCGCCGTGGCATCCCTCGCCAATCGCGACCTCGACGCGCAGGACTGCCACCGCATCATCCAGGAGGCCGAGCGCGTCGCGCACGGCGCCCCCAGCGGGCTCGATGCCTATGCCGTCGTCGCTGACGGTCCGATCCTGTTCCGCCAGGGCCAGATCAGCACGTTGACCTTCGCCGAGCCCCTCACCTTCGTCATCGCAGACTCCGGCATCCCCGGCTCGACCTCCGAGGCTGTGGGCGATGTGCGCCGCCGGCGCAATGCCGAACCCGAGCGCATCGACGGGATCATGCTCGACCTCGCCGCGGGCGCAGAGCGCGCCGTCACCGCGATGCAGACCGGCGATGCGCGCGCGGTCGGCTCCGAGATGGACCGCGCCCACCAGGGCCTCGTGGACCTCGGCGTCAGCACCCCCGGTCTGAACGCGCTCGTCGACGCGGCACGCGCCGCCGGCGCGCTCGGAGCAAAGCTCACGGGCGGAGGCCTCGGCGGTTGCGTCATCGCCCTCGCCGAATCCGAACCGCACGCAGAACGCCTGGAAACGGCGCTGCGACATGCGGGGGCCCCCCGCACCTGGACTCTCACGGCAGGAGAAGCATGAGCACCGCTCGCGCATACCCGAACATCGCTCTGATCAAGTACTGGGGAAAGGCGGATGAGGAGCTGATGCTGCCGGCCGCCGGCAGCCTGTCCCTGACGCTCGACACCTTCGCGACCACGACGACCGTGACCCTCGTCCCCGAGGCTGACGACGACAGCCTCGAGCTGAACGGCGCAGAAGCGACCCCCGAGCAGGTGCGCCGTGTGACCCGCCTGCTCGACATCGTGCGCGAATGGTCCGGATCAACCGCGCACGCCCGCGTCGTGACCCGCAACGAGGCTCCCACCGGCGCCGGCCTCGCCTCCTCCGCCTCCGGATTCGCGGCGCTCGCGACCGCGGCCGCCGACGCCTATGGACTCGATCTGTCGGCGCGCGACCTCAGCCGTCTCGCCCGCCGCGGCTCCGGTTCCGCGACCCGCTCCATCTTCCCGGGACTCGCCATGTGGCACGCGGGCGACGACGAATCCTCCTGCGCCGAAGACGTTTCCGGCCCCGACTTCCGCATGATCATCGTCTTCGTGGACGAGAGCCATAAGAGCGTCACGAGCCGTGAGGCCATGCGCCGCACCGCGGCGACCTCTCCCTTCCACAGCGCGTGGGTCGAGTCGACCGCGCAGAGCCTCGACCTGGCCCTCCAAGCGTGCGCCGATGACGACTTCACCCGTCTCGGTCAGCTCACGGAATCCAACGCGCTGCGCATGCACGCCGTCATCCAGTCAGCCGAGCCGCCGATCCGCTACCTGACCGCGCGCAGCATCGCCGTCTTCGACGCCGTCGAGCGCCTCCGCGAAGACGGCCTCGAAGCATACGCCACCGCAGATGCCGGCCCGAACGTCGTGGTGATCTCTCGCCCCGCCGACGCCGACGCCGTCGCCGAACGCCTCGGCGACCTCGGCCGCGTCGCGGTCGTCGGACCCGGCCCCGGTGCCGCCCTCATCTCCGAGGAGTGAATCCCGTGATCGAGACGCGCGCCCCGGGCAAGCTCTTCATCGCCGGCGAATACGCTGTCGTCGAGCCCGGTGAGCCCGCGATCCTCGTCGCCGTCGACCGCTACCTGAGCGTTCGCGTCTCCGCTTCCGAGAACAGCAGCGGATGCATCCACTCCACGGCCTACGGCGACCAGCCGCGCGTCTGGGCTCGCGATGATGCCGGCGACCGCATCGTGCTCGAGCACGCCCCCGTGGACTTCGTCGCCGCCGCGATCGACGCCGTCGAAGAGCTGCGTGCCGCGCGAGGAATCGAACCCCGCTACTTCGACCTGCACATCGGCAGCGAGCTCGACGACCCCTCCGGGCGCAAGTTCGGCCTCGGCTCCTCCGGGGCCGTGACGGTGGCCGTCATCTCGGCGCTCGAGCAGTTCTACGGTCTCGGCCTCACCCGCCTCGAACGATTCCGGCTGGGTCTGCTCACGACGATCGAGCTCTCTCCGCGGGCCTCGGGCGGAGACATCGCCGCCAGCACCTATGGCGGATGGATTCGCTACACCTCCCCGGATCGAGAGGCGCTGCGCGCCCACCGCACCGCGCACGGGCTCCCCGCGACCATGACGGCGCCCCTGTGGGACATCTGCACGATCACACCTCTGCCCGCGCCGCGCACGCTGGAGCTGATGGTCGGGTGGACCGGCTCCCCCGCCTCCACCGAACGTCTCGTCGACGGCGTGCAGCGCTCCGAGCAGGACCACGAGCGGCAGCGCGCCCTCTTCCGCGCCGGGAGCCGGGAGAACGTGGAGGTGATCGTTGCCGCACTCGGCGCCGACGAGACCCCCGTGCAACCCGCCATCCGACGCGTCCGACGACTGCTGCAGGAGCTCGACGCATCCACCGGGATCCGCATCGAGACCGACCGGCTGCGCGCAATGTGCGACATCGTCGAGCGGCACGGCGCGGCTGCCAAGCCCTCCGGTGCGGGCGGCGGCGACTGCGGTATAGCTCTCGTCGAGCCCGGCACCGCGCAAGCCCTGATCGCGGAGGACTGGGTGGCGCACGGCATCCAGCATCTCGCCCTGACCGTGCACGACCCCGAGGAGGACGGCGATGGCCGCTGAGGACTCGCGCGCACGCGCGGCCCGCAAGGACGACCACCTGCGTCTGGCACCGGGCAGCCGCCCCACCGGTGCGCACAGCGAATTCGACGACCTCGCGTTCGTGCACCACGCCCTCGCGGGCATCGACACGGCGGCGATCGATCTGAGCACTCGCGTCGACGGCATGCGCTGGTCGGCGCCCCTGTACATCAATGGGATGACCGGCGGCACCACGCGCACCGCCGCCATCAACCGCGAGCTCGCCATCGCCGCGCGCGAGACGGGCATCGCGATGGGCACCGGTTCCGCATCCATCGCGGTGGATGACCCGTCCACCTCCACGGGCTTCCGCATCGTGCGCGATGAGAACCCCGACGGCCTCGTCTTCGCGAACCTCGGCATCGGCCGCGGCGGCGACGATGTGCGCCGCGCCGTCGACCTGCTCGAGGCCGACGCGCTGCAGATCCACATCAACCCCGTGCAGGAGATCGCGATGCCCGAGGGCGCCCGCGACCTCTCGTCCTGGCACGCCTCGCTCGAGGAGATGATCGCCGCATCCCCCGTGCCGGTCATCATCAAGGAGGTCGGCTTCGGCCTCAGCCGCGAGACGCTGATGCGCCTGCGCGACCTGGGCGTGCGGATCGCGGATGTCAGCGGGCGCGGCGGCACCGACTTCCTCCGCATCGAGAACGACCGGCACGCCGATGGCGGCCTCTCCTTCCTGACCGGTTTCGGCCAGTCCGCGCCCGCCTCGCTGCTCGATGCACCGGCAGGCTTCCCCGCGCTCCTCGCCTCCGGTGGCGTGCGCAACCCCTTCGATGTCGTCAAGGCGCTCGCGCTGGGGGCCCGGGCCGTAGGAGTCGCCGGGGTCTTCCTCGATGCCGCGGTAGAGGGCGGCGCCGATGCCCTGATCGTGATGATCCAGCGCTGGCTCGATCAGATCCGCTCCATCATGGCGCTGCTGGGTGCCGATTCCCCCGCGGCCCTCGTGAGCACCGACCTTCTCGTGCGCGGCGATCTCGGCGAATTCTGCGCGCTGCGCGGCATCGACGCGGCTTCCTTCTCCACCCGATCCCGGGCGACCGATTCGCCCGACTGACACCCGACACAGCTGACCGACGAGGACGAACGATGAGCTATCGCAGTGATCACTCCCCCACCGAGATCCCGACCCGCTGGGTCGGACCGATCCGAATCAGCGGCGATGACGCCGCTGGCGACATCGAAGTGCCGCTGGCGACGTACGAGTCGCCGCTGTGGCCCTCCGTGGGTCGCGGTGCGCGCGTCAGTCGGACCGTCGAAGGAGGGATCCGGACGGTCGTCGTCGGTGAGAAGATGACCCGTTCGGTCCTCTTCCACGCTTCTGATGCCATCGCCGCACATCGCGCGGCGGACGAGATCTCCGCCCGTCAGGACGAGCTCGCCGAGGTCGTCCGCGCCGGAAGCCGCTTCGCGAAGCTCATCGAGATCCACCCCGAGATCGTCGGCAGCCTGCTGTTCGTGCGCTTCGCGTTCACCACGGGCGATGCGTCTGGCCACAACATGGTCACCGCCGCCTCCGAGGCGCTCATGGAGCGCATCCTCTCCTGGGGCATCGGCATCGAGTACGGCTCGATCTCGGGCAATTTCTGCTCCGACAAGAAGGCCACCGCGGTCAACGGCATCCTGGGGCGCGGGCGCAGTGTCGTCGCCGACATCCTCATCCCGCACGACATCGTCCGCGATGTGCTGCGCACCGATGCGAGCCGCGTCGCCGACCTCGTCGTGCGCAAGAACCTCGTCGGCTCCACGATCGCCGGAGCCCTGCGCTCGGCGAATGCGCACTACGCGAACATGCTGTTGGCCATCTACCTCGCCACCGGCCAGGACGCGGCGAACATCGTCGAGGGCTCGCAGGGCATCACCTACGCGGAGGACCGCGAAGACGGACTCTACTTCTCCTGCTCCCTGCCCCACCTGATCATGGGGACGGTCGGAAACGGCAAGGGCCTGCCCCACGTCGACAAGGCGCTCGAGCGACTCGGATGCCGGGAGGACCGCGACAGCGGCGGAAACGCCCGTCGCCTCGCGGCGATCACCGCGGCGACGGTGCTGTGCGGCGAGCTGTCGTTGCTGGCTGCACAGACCAACCCCGGCGAGCTGATGAAGGTGCACCGCAAGCTCGAGCGCGGCGAGGCCGCACGATGAACCGCTCGATCGGCATCCACGACATCGAGATCGGAACGACCCACCACGTCGTCGATCTCGCCGATCTCGCCGTCGCGCGCGGCGTCGACCCCGACAAATTCCGCATCGGCCTCGGCCAGGACCAGATGAGCTTCCCGGCACCCGATGAGGACATCGTCACGATGGGCGCGGCGGCGGCCCGGGCGCTCCTCGCGCGCACCGGTGCAGACGGCGTCCGTACGCTCCTGTTCGCGACCGAGTCGGGCATCGACCAGTCGAAGTCGGCCGCGGTCTTCGCCCACGGCCTGCTCGGCCTCGGAGCAGATGTGCGCGCGGTCGAGCTGAAGCAGGCCTGCTACGCCGGCACCGCTGCACTGCAGATGGCCCTGGGCATCGTCGCCCGCAATCCCGCCGAGCGCGTTCTCATCATCGCCGCGGATGTCGCCCGCTACGCGTTGGACTCGGCCGGCGAGCCCACGCAGGGTGCCGCCTCCGTCGCGATGCTCGTCAGCGCCGATCCGGCGCTGCTCGAGATCGATCCGGTCTCCGGCGTCTTCACCGCCGACGTCGATGACTTCTGGCGGCCGAACG
The DNA here is from genome assembly GCF_054798215.1 of Microbacterium sp. GXF6406. NCBI lineage: Bacteria > Bacillati > Actinomycetota > Actinomycetes > Micrococcales > Microbacteriaceae > Microbacterium > Microbacterium sp. GXF6406. Next base: position 18,606 of record NZ_JBSJZH010000006.1, read on the forward strand.
ACTCCTCGACGGCCCTCGTCGACGGCAAGCTGTCGATGTCGGCGTACATCGACGCACTGCTCGGCGCATGGGATGATCTGCAGGCCCGAGGCGGGGTAACCGCTGCGGACATCGCCGCCTTCGCCTACCACCAGCCGTTCACGAAGATGGCGGCGAAGGCGCAGCGGCGCCTGGCCGCGCACCTCGGCGCAGAGCTCGCCGACGACGATCTCGTCGCCATGTCGACGTACAACCGACGCCTCGGCAACAGCTACACGGCTTCGCTGTACGTCGCTCTGGCCGCGCTCATCGATGCCCGCGCCGATCTCGATGGCCGACGGGTCGGCCTGTTCAGCTACGGATCCGGCAGCGTCGGAGAGCTGCTGACGGCCCGCGTCCTCCCCCAGGGTGGGCGCGAGGATCGCTCGGCGCGCGTGAGCCGGATGCTGGATGCCCGGGCACCTCTGCCCATCGCCGAGTACGAGCGGCTGCACGCCCTGTCGTACCCGAGCGGCACGGACACCGAGACGCCGCGCACGACGACGGGACCCTTCCGCTTCGCCGGCATCCGCGGCGGAGCGCGCCAGTACGAGCACATCGGCTGACCCCTCCGGACCGACGCAGAAGGGCGGGGTGCGGGCTTCGGCCCGCACCCCGCCCTTCTGCGCGGAAGAGACGATCAGTCGCGGATCGTCGCCCCGAACCGCTCGGTCGCCACGGCGACGCCGGCGAGCTTCGCCTCGGTCGCCTCCGCCGCGGTGAGGGTGCGGTCGGATGCCCGGAAGCGCAGCGCGAACGTCAGGCTCTTGCGCCCGTCCTCGATGCCCTGGCCGCGATAGTCGTCGACGAGGCGCACGGACTCCAGCAGGTCGCCGGCGCCCTCGACGAGAGCAGCCTGCAGCTCGGCTGCGGTCACCTCTGCGGGGACCACGAGCGAGACATCCTGCGTGGCCGCGGTGTTGCGCGAGAGCGATGCTGCGACGACCTTTTCCCCGGCGGCGGTGAGCACAGCGTCCAGGTCGAGCTCGAGCACGATCGCCCGCCCCGGGATATCGGCATCCGCCGACACATTCGGGTGCAGCTCGCCGACGTAGCCGACCTCACGGCCGTCCACGGTGAGCAGGCCCGCGCGCCCCGGGTGGAGGGCCGCGCGCTGCGTCTGCACCACCTCGATGCAGACGCCGGCCGCAGCGGCGATCACGCGCACCGTGTCAAGAGCCTCACTGAGTCCGTATGCCTCGGCCTCACGGCCCGGCTGGCGCGGGGTCACGTTGCCGGTGAACAGCGCGGCGAGGAACCGTGGCTGCGCGGGGATCGATGCGTTCAGCTCGGCGAGCTTCTCGTCCGAGGGACGTTCGCCCAGAGGCGGCACATCGACCGTACCGTAGGCGACGCCGGGCTCGGGAAGGAATACAGCGCCGATCTCGAAGATCGCGAGATCCGTCAGCCCGCGTGCGATGTTGCGGTGAGCGGTCGGCAGCAGCGTCGGAATGAGCGAGCGGCGCAGGAACGGCGATTGCCCGTCGAGGGGGTTCGCAAGCTTGATGCTCGGCAGTTCCTCCCCCGTGGAGGATCCGTGCAGGTCGTTCAGCGTGTCGGTCGTGAACGGGAACGTCGGGGTCTCGACGAGGCCGGACGCAGCCAGCGCATTCGCGACGCGGCGGCGACCCAGCTGCAGCGGGGTGAGACCACGGCCGGCCGGAGGGACCGGCAGGATCGAGGGGATGCGGTCGAGCCCGTGGATGCGGGAGACCTCCTCGGCGAGTGTCCACTTGTCGGTGAGATCGGGGCGCCAGCTGGGCGGGATGACCTGCCAGCCCTCGGCGATGTCGGCGACCTCCGCGCCGATCGTCTCGAGTGCTCCGACGATCTCTTCGTCGGTGTAGTCGACGCCGATGAGGTTCGGCACGAACTCGGCCGGCAGATCGATGCCGTCGATCTCGACGTCGGAGTACAGGGCTCCGCCGAGCTCGGTGTCGAGCGTTCCGCCGGCGAGCGAGACCATGAGGTCCGCGACGCGCTTGGCCGCAGCGAACGGGATCAGCGGGTCCACGCCCCGTTCGAAGCGCTTGGACGCTTCGCTCGGCAGCTTGTGCCGACGAGCGGTGCGCGCGATCGAGATCGGATCGAAGATGGCCGCCTCGACGAGGACGTTGCGCGTGGCATCCGTCATCTCGGTCGTGCCGCCGCCCATGACGCCGGCGAGGCCGATCGGGCCGGACTCGTCGGTGATGAGCAGGTCCTCGACATGGAGCGAGCGCTCCTGCCCGTCGAGCGTCGTCAGCTTCTCACCCGCCGCGGCGCGGCGGACGGTGATACCGCCCTGCAGGGTGTCGAGGTCGTAACCGTGGATCGGGTTGCCGAGCTCGAGCATCACATAGTTGGTGATGTCGATGAGGATGCCCAGCGAGCGGATGCCGGCCAGCGACAGGCGCGCCACCATCCACGGCGGAGTCGGACGCGACGGGTCGACATCGCGCACGACCCGCACGACGAACTCCTGCACGGCCCTGCTATCGCGGATCGGCTCCGCGTCGACCGCTAGCGAGAAGCCGGTGCCCGGCTCGACGTCGATCCACTCGTGCTCGGCCGGGTCGCGGAAGTCCGCGCCGGTGGCGTGCGAGTACTCGCGGGCGACGCCGCGAATCGAGAACGCGTAGCCGCGGTCGGGCGTGACGTTGATCTCGACGGCCTCGTCATCCAGGCCCAGGAGCGCGATCGCGTCGGTGCCGACGGGGGCATCGACGCCGATGCTCGACAGGATCAGGATGCCGTTGTGCTCATCGCCGAGCCCCAGCTCGCGGGCCGAGGCGATCATGCCGTCAGAGACGTGACCGTAGGTCTTGCGCGCGGCGATCGGGAACGGGCCGGGCAGCACCGCGCCGGGCAGCGTCGCGACGATCTTGTCGCCGACGGCGAAGTTCGACGCACCGCAGATGATGCCGCGGATGCCGCCGTTCTCCTCGCCGACATCGACCTGGCACCAGCGGATGGTCTTGCCGTTCTTCTGTGGCTCCTCCTCGAAGGAGAGCACCTGGCCGACCACGACCGGGCCGGAGAGCTCGAAGCCGTGCAGCTCCTCCTCCTCGAAGCCGACGGACACGAGCGACGCGAAGACGTCCTCCGCCGTGGCATCCGCTGCCATGTCGACGTACTCACGCAACCACGAAAGCGGGACGCGCATCACACCACCATCCCGAACTGCTCGCTGAATCGAATATCGCCCTCTGCCATGTCGCGCATGTCCTGCACGTCGCTGCGGAACATGAGCCCGCGCTCGACGCCGATGCCGAAGGCGAAGCCGCTGTACTCCTCCGGGTCGATGCCCGCCGCGCGGAGCACGTTCGGATTGACCATTCCGCAGCCTCCCCACTCGATCCAGCGCGCACCGCCGGTGAAGGTCGGGTGCCACAGGTCGAACTCGGCGGACGGCTCGGTGAAGGGGAAGAAGTTCGTGCGCAGGCGGGTCTTCGCCTCGGCTCCGAAGAGCTGGCGTGCGAGGTGGTCGAGCGTGCCCTTGAGGTGGGCCATCGTGATGCCCTTGTCGATCACGAGGCCCTCGACCTGGGTGAAGACAGGCAGGTGCGTGGCGTCGTACTCGTCGGTGCGGAACACGCGGCCGGGCGAGACGATGTAGATCGGAACCTCGCGATCGAGCATGGTGCGCATCTGCACGGGGCTCGTCTGCGTGCGCATCACGAGGTGGCGGCTGGTCGGGTCGACGTAGAACGTGTCCTGCATCTGACGCGCCGGGTGATCGGGATCGAGGTTGAGCGCATCGAAGTTGTACCACTCGTGCTCGAGCTCCGGGCCCTCGGCCACCTCCCAGCCCATGCTGACGAAGATGTCGGAGATCTCCTCCTGAAGGAGGGGCAGCGGATGCCGCGCCCCCACGCGCGTGCGGGTCGAGACGGCAGTGATGTCGACGCGCTCGGCCTCGAGGCGCGCGACGGTTTCAGCCTCGGCGAGCTCGGCCTCCTTCGCGGCGAGAGCCTTGGTCACTTGGCCGCGGCCCTGCCCGATGAGCTTGCCGAAGGCCGCCTTGTGCTCGGGCGCCACCTGGCGCATCGACGCGTTGAGCACGGCCAGCGGCGATCCCTCGGCGACGTGTGCCGCGCGAGCGGCTTTCAGCTCTGCGGTACTGGCGGCGGCACCGATCGCGGCGAGCGCAGCGGCGACGGCGGATTCCACCGCCTCGGGCGTGATTTCAGGGGCATCAGACACGAGACAAGAGTCTACCGGCGTGGGCCCTGTGCGCCTTCCTCCGGGGGGATCTGGGCGGCGATCAGTTCGGTATCGGTGCCCTCGTGCATGACGGCGGCTTGATCTGCGGCGAGCGCCTTGAGCTTGGGCGAGTGGCGTGTGCGCACTTCGAGCCACTTGGCGATACCGGAGAGGAGCAGGCACATCACGATGTAGATGCCGCCGATGACGAAAGCGGACTGCAGCAGCGGACGCCCCTGCTGACTGCTGAGGAGCTTCGCGTAGTAGAGCAGCTCCGGGTAGGTGATGATGAAGCCGAGCGCCGTGTCCTTCATCGTCACGACGAGTTGCGCGACAATCACCGGCAGCATCGCCCGAACCGCCTGCGGAAGCAGGATGAACGCCATCACGCCGCTCTTTCGGAGCCCGATCGCGTAACCCGCCTCCTTCTGCCCGCGGGGCAAGGACTCGATTCCCGCGCGCAGCGCCTCTGCCAGCACGGATCCGTTGTAGACCGTCAAGGCGATGACCACTGCCCAGTAGGACGGCATCTTGACTCCGACGACCGGGAGTCCGAAGAAGAGGATCATCATGAGCACGAGAACGGGGATCGCGCGGAACAGCTCCGTGATCAGCATCACCGGCACGCTCACCCACGCATGTTCGGAGAGCCGGCCGATCGCCAGGACGAAGCCGAGGAGCAGGCTGAGAACGGCGGCCAGCGCGAAGGCGGCGAGCGTGTTGCCGAGCGCCGTGAGGATCTGCTCCCACACGGTGCTGAAGCTGAACACGTACCACTTCGACGCGGAGAATTGTCCGGAGTCCCAGAAACGGTAGCCGATGAGCCCGATGAGCCCGACGACCACGACGACGGTCAGCACGGCGATGATGCGGTTGCGCGCAACCGCACGCGGGCCGGGGACGTCGTAGAGCACGGAAGTCATCGCACGATCCTCCATCGGTTCTCGAGTCTTCGTTGAACGACGCTCAGCGCGAGCACCAGCACCACGAACACGGCGGCCACCCAGAGGAGAACCTCCATGGGGTTTCCGGGCCGGTCGGCGCCGTCGTAGATGGTGGCGCGCAGCGCAGCGAGTTCTGCGACGGAGAAGCCCGCGGCGACCGTGGTGTTCTTCAGCAGGGCGATGAAGACGCTCATCATCGGCGGGACGACGGAGCGGAAGGCCTGCGGAAGCACCACGAGGGTCATCACCTGACCGAAGGGCAGACCGATTGCTCGCGCTGCTTCGGCCTGTCCGACCGGAACGGTGTTGATGCCGGCGCGCAGGACCTCGGCGACGTAGGTCGCCGTGTAGATGCCGATCGCCATGATCCCGAGCACCGTGTTATCGAGGTTGGGCATCCCGAGAGGTGCCCACCCGAAGACGAAGAAGAAGAAGATGAGGGTGAGAGGGGTGTTGCGGACGATGTTGACGTACACCGTGCCCACACCGCGGGCTATCGGCACGGGCGAGACCCGCATGGCACCGATGATGATCCCGAGCACCAGCGCGATCACGCCGCCGCCGAGGAATACCAGCAGCGTGTTCGTGATCGCCTCGCCCCACAGGTCGAGGTTGCCGAAGATGACGTCCACGTCATCCTCCCCTTCCGAGTTTTTGAGGGGGTGATCCGACTACCGGATCACCCCCTGCGCGCGATCAGTCGACGACAGGCTGGTCGACCGTGATGCCGGACGATCCCAGGTTCTTGTCGAAGATGGCCTGCCAGGTCGTACCGCCATCCGTGAACAGCGCGTTGATGTGATCCAGCAGAACCGTGTCGCCCTTGGCGAGACCCACCCCGTAGCGCTCCTCGGTGAACAGGCCGCCCGTGACCTTGATCTCATCGGGGTACTGCGCCGCATAGCCGATCAGGATGGCCTGGTCGGTGGTGACGGCATCCACCTTGCCGTTGAGCAGATCCTCGACGCACGCCGAGTACAGGTCGTATTCGACCGTCGTGATCTCCGGGAAGTTCGCCTTGATGTTCTGGATCGGTGTGGATCCTGTGGCGGAGCAGACCGTCTTGCCGTTGAAGTCCTCGATGGCTTCGGCGTCTTCGGCGTCAGCCGCGACCAGCAGTCCCTGACCGGTGATGAAGTACGGGCCGGCGAAGTCGATCAGCTCCTTGCGCTTGTCGTTGATCGAATAGGTGCCCACGTAGTAGTCGATCTCGCCGTTCACAATCGCCTGCTCGCGGTTCGCGGATGCGATCGGCTTGTACTCGATCTGGTTCTCGTCGAAGCCGAGCGAGGCGGCGATCCACCGTGCGATGTCGACGTCGAAACCGCTGCGCTCCTGGGTCGTGACATCGAGATATCCAAGCCCCGGCTGATCCTCCTTCACCCCGATGATCACTCCATCGCGCTTCGTCATGGCGTCGAACGTCGGGCTGCCCTCGAGCGAGACGTCGGTCGCGACCTCCCAGATCGCTCCGGCATCGCCGCCGTCGTCGCCGCCCCCGCTGCCCGGGTCCGTCGGGGTACCGCTGTTGCAGCCCGTCAGCGCGAGTACTGCCGCTACGGCGATCCCAAGACCTGCCAGTGTCCGTGTGCGTCGCATGTCCGTCTCCTTCATGTGCTGTCGTGCAGGGGTCAGTGGGTCAGAAGCTTGGAGAGGAAGTCCTTGGCGCGGTCGGTCTTCGGGTTCGTGAAGAACTCCTCCGGCGTCTCCTCCTCGATGATGCGGCCGTCGGCCATGAAGACGACGCGATCCGCCGCCTTGCGCGCGAAGCCCATCTCATGGGTCACGACGACCATCGTCATGCCCTCCTTCGCCAGCTGCACCATCACATCGAGGACCTCGTTGATCATCTCGGGGTCAAGGGCGCTGGTCGGCTCGTCGAAGAGCATGACCTTCGGATGCATCGCCAGAGCACGCGCGATCGCGACGCGCTGCTGCTGGCCGCCGGAGAGCTGGGCGGGGAGCTTCGACGCCTGCTGGTCGACCCCGACGCGCGTCAGCAGCTCGTGGGCCTCCTTCTCGGCATCCGCCTTCTTCAGCCCGCGCACCTTGATCGGTCCGAGCGTCACGTTCTCGAGGATCGTCAGGTGCGCGAACAGGTTGAACGACTGGAACACCATTCCGACATCGGCACGCAGACGCGCCAGCGCCTTGCCCTCGGCCGGGATCTCCGCGCCGTCGATCGTGATGGATCCGCTCGTGATCGTCTCAAGACGGTTGATCGTTCGGCACAGCGTCGACTTGCCCGAGCCCGACGGCCCGATCACGACGACGACCTCGCCGCGATTGACCGTGAGGTCGATATCGGTCAGCGCCTGGAAATCGCCGTAGTGCTTCTGGACGTTGTCGACGACGACAAGGGGTGCACCAGTCTCGGTCATGCCCCCACCATAGGAGCACGAGGCCCCCTGGGCCAGAGTCAGCCCATGCGGGTTATCGAGTTGTAACCGAGAGGCGAGCTGTCTCGATCAACGCGCGGCGATCAGCGGAACGGACTCAGCCCGCATCGCCGGCGCGCTGAGTGAACGCGCTCTCGTACAGGCAAACGCTCGCGGCCGTCGCGAGGTTCAACGACTCGGCCTTGCCGAAGATCGGCAATCGCAGCACATGGTCGGCCAGCTCCAGCGCGGAATCCTCCAGGCCATGGGCCTCATTCCCGAACAACCAACCGGTCGGGCCGGACAGCACGCCCTCGGCCCGAGCCGCGAGCAGGTCATCGCCCTTGACGTCGGCTGCGAGGATCGACAATCCGGCCTCATGCGCACGGCGCACGACGTCGTCGAGATCCGCACCCACCGCGATCGGGAGGTGGAAGAGCGAACCGGTCGTCGATCGGACGACCTTCGGGTTGTAGGGATCGACCGTGCGTCCCGTCAGGATCACGGCGTCGGCACCCGCGGCATCCGCCGCTCGGATGATCGTTCCGAGGTTCCCCGGATCGCGGATCTCCTCGCAGATCGCGACGAGACGAGGGCGCTCCGCAAAGATGTCCGCCACGGAAACGGGCGTCTGCCGTGCCACGGCGATGACGCCCTGCGGGGTGACGGTATCCGCCATGGCGCCGAGGACGTCGTCCGTGACGAACTCGACCTCGATGCCGTTCGCCCGCGCGGCGCCGTGCAGATCGATGTGCCGGTCCCACCCCGCGCTCGTCGCGAACAGTTCGACGACGGCATCTGGGCTGTAGCCCAACGCCTCGCGAACCGCTTGCGGTCCTTCGAGGAGGAACAGTCCGCGCTCCGTCCGCGCACTGCGCTTGGACAGCTTGGCGACGGCACGGACTCGCGGGGATCGAGGATTCTCCAGCACGTTCTCAGTCTAGGGATGATGCCCGATAATGCGGAAACGGGCGCCTCCCCGAAGGGAGACGCCCATTTCTGTGAAGGATGCTTACGCAGCCGACTTCGGAGCGTTGACGTCCGAAGGCAGAGCCTTCTTGGCGACCTCGACGAGGGCCACGAAAGTCGTGGGCTCGTTCACCGCGAGCTCGGCAAGCATGCGACGGTCGACCTGGACACCGGCAAGACCGAGGCCCTGGATGAAGCGGTTGTACGTGATGCCGTTCTGGCGGGCAGCAGCGTTGATGCGCTGGATCCACAGACGACGGAAGTCGCCCTTGCGCTTGCGGCGGTCACGGTACGAGTAGACCAGCGAGTGGATGACCTGCTCTTTGGCCTTGCGGTAGAGGCGCGAACGCTGACCACGGTAGCCGGAGGCGCGCTCGAGGATGACGCGACGCTTCTTGTGGGCGTTTACCGCCCGCTTGACTCTTGCCATTTTCCTGTATTCCTATTCGTGCGTTCGGGCGCTCAGCCGCGACCGAGAAGCTTGTTGGCGACCTTGGAGTCGGCCTTCGACAGCACCTGGTCCTGGTTCAGACGACGGGTGCGGCGGCTCGACTTGTGCTCGAGGTTGTGGCGCATCCCTGCCTGCTGCTTCTTCAGCTTGCCGCTACCGGTGAGCTTGAAGCGCTTCTTAGCACCCGAGTGGGTCTTCTGCTTCGGCATCTTCTCTTCCTTCGTATGGCGCCTTCTCAGGCGACGTTGTCAGCCCGCAGTGCGGGAGTCTTCGGGGCGGGTGTCACTCCGCCGGTGCGGCTTCGGCCTCTCCGGCCGAGCTGTCGTTGCGGGCGCCCTGCTTGGTAGCACGCTGCGCATCGCGCACGGCGTTCTGCTCGGCCTTCGCCTCGGACTTGTTCTTCAGCGGCGCGACGACCATGACCATGTTGCGACCATCGATCGTGGGGTTCGACTCGACCGTGCCGAACTCGGCGACGTCCTCGGCGAACTTGCGCAGCAGACGAACGCCCTGCTCGGGCTTCTGCTGCTCACGGCCGCGGAACAGGATCATGGCCTTGACCTTGTCGCCCGACTTCAGGAAGCCCTCGGCGCGCTTGAGCTTCGTCGTGTAGTCGTGCGCCTCGATCTTCAGGCGGAAGCGGACTTCCTTGAGGATCGTGTTCGCCTGGTTGCGGCGAGCTTCCTTCGCCTTCTGGGCGGCCTCGTACTTGAACTTGCCGTAATCCATGATCTTGACCACGGGCGGCTTCGAGTTGGGGGCAACCTCGACGAGGTCGAGATCGGCTTCCTGCGCAAGGCGCAGCGCGGCCTCGATGCGGACGACGCCGATCTGCTCACCCGCGGGGCCGACGAGGCGGACCTCGGGGACGCGGATGCGCTCATTGGTACGGGGATCGCTGATGCGGAGCTCCTTAGACGATGGGATTCGGCCTCCGCGACGCTGACTGCATCACGGGCGAAATCGGAATCGCCCCACACCCGCCGACGCTCAGACATCGGCTTCGCACCCTGACCACCGGACATCGTCCGATCTGCCGGCGGGAACCGGCGGAGTGCAAGACCCGGTAGCCTGGAACGGCAAGCGCGGGTGGGAAGTGAATCCTCTTTCAGTTCGGAGCACGACGCTCCGAAGCCCGACAAAGTCTAACAGAAGGCAAGGCAAAGTGACGATTCCGCATCAGGATGACACCCCCGACGAGCGCCACGAGCGCTGGCAGCAGCAGGAGGAGGCCGCAGCGGCGGCCACCCGCGACATCGCCGACGTTCCCGCCGTCGAGGTGATCACCACCGCAGCCGTGCACCTCATGAGCGCCGCGGCCGTGAAGACGGGCCTCGCCCATGACCCCGACAATGAGCTCGACCTCGACGAGGCGCGAAAGCTCATCAATGCCCTCGCCGGGCTCATCACGGCCGGCGCGCCCGAGATCAGCGACATGCATGCGCGCTCGCTGCGCGACGGCCTGCGATCGCTGCAGCTCGCTTTCCGCGAAGCATCCGCCATTCCCGACCCGATCGGCAAGGGTCCGGGCGAGAAGTGGACCGGCCCGGTCAACTGACGGGCCTCGACGCCCCCGACCTGCAGAACAGGGCTCATCCCTCGGGATGAGCCCTGTTCTGCAGATCAACGTCAGCTTGCGCGGCGCAGCTTCACCGTCAACGAGTCCGCGAGCACGGCGATACGATCGTCTGCCGCCCAGCGCTGCGCGAGACGGGCCAGGACGGCATCGAGCGTCTCACGCTCGAGCCCATCCGCGAGGTCGAGGATCACGACCAGCTCCGGGCCGTGCAGACGAGCATCCGGGTCCCCTGCTGCGACCGCGACATCGATCACGGCCAACTCGTGCCCGATGCTCTCCTGCAGCGCGAGGAAGACCTCGGGAGACAGGAAGCTCGGCTCCCACGACTGCCCCTGGGCCAGGGCCCAGACCGCAGGACGCCGGATGACGAACTCGGTTTCGCTCGTCGGGTCCAGAACGATGAGGTCGGTGCCCTCTGAAGACGCCGATAGTGCGACACGCACCGCCTCGACCGGGATCGGCCGCGCTTTCGGATCCCATTCCTGCATGGCCTCCACCGACGAGAACACGGGCTGCACCGTGCGCCCATCCGGCGCAGCGACCGTCACGATCGACAGCTCCTGCGTCTTGTCGACGAGGAGGCCCGTGGGTCCCACGCCCTCATCGCCGCGCTCGGCGATCAGGGGGATGAGAACGCGTGCTCCGCGGAAGGCGTCCACGACCTCCGCCTGGCTCCCGGAACCCGCGCGGAAGCGCGTCAGCGCGTCGAGCAGCGCAGGGTCGGCCGAGCCGTCATCCGTTGAATGCGGATTCGGTTCGAAGCTGCGCCCTTCCCAGGGCACCCCGGCGGAATCGCCGTGGTTGCCATGGTCGCAGGCGTCAGTCCCCTGCGACATCCAGGGCCTCGGCCAGTGTGAACGCGCCCGCGTAGAGGGCCTTGCCGACGATCGCGCCCTCGACACCCAGGTGCACGAGCTCTCGGAGAGCGGCGATGTCATCGAGGTTGGAGACGCCGCCCGAGGCGATGACCGGCTTCGGGGTGCGTGCAGTCACCTCGCGGAGCAGCTCGATGTTCGGGCCGCGGAGCGTGCCGTCCTTCGTGACGTCGGTGACGACATACCGGCTGCAGCCGGCGTCTTCGAGGCGGGCGAGCACCTCCCAGAGGTCGCCGCCCTCCTTCGTCCAGCCGCGGGCGGCGAGCGTCGTTCCGCGCACATCCAGACCGACCGCCACGGCCTCGCCGTAGCGTGCGATCACATCGGCGGACCACTCGGGGTTCTCGAGCGCCGCGGTGCCGAGGTTGATGCGACTCGCGCCGCTCTCCAGGGCCGCCTCGATGCTCGCATCATCGCGGATGCCGCCCGAGAGCTCGATGTTCACACCCTTGAACTGCTTGATGACCTTGCGCAGGATCGCCGTGTTGTTGCCACGGCCGAAGGCTGCGTCGAGGTCGACGAGGTGGATCCACTCGGCTCCCTGGTCGACCCACTCGCCCGCGGCATCCAACGGATCGCCGTAGCTGGTCTCGGAACCGGCCTCGCCCTGCGTGAGACGGACGGCCTGGCCGCCGGCGACATCGACCGCCGGCAGAAGGGTGAGCTTGGGCGTGGACGCGAAATCGTTCATGTCATCCTCAGGTGGGTGAAGTGCGCCGATCGAGGTGCACGGAATCCGAGACTAGCCCGGCGGGGTTCAGGGTTCAAAACGGCGACGACTCATTGAGACCGCCACCTCGGCTCAGAGGCTGTCGACCCAGTTCTTGAGAAGACGGATGCCCGCCGCACCGGACTTCTCCGGGTGGAACTGGGTCGCCGACAGCGGACCGTTCTCGACCGCGGCGAGGAACGGGTCTCCGTACGTCGTCCAGGTGAGCTGAGGCTTCGGGAACGGCGGGATGACGTCGAGCTCCCACTTTTGCGCCGCGTAGGAGTGCACGAAGTAGAAGCGCTCCTCCTCCAGGCCGCGGAACAGGATGCTGCCGGCATCCGGGGTCACCGTGTTCCAGCCCATGTGCGGCAGCACCGGCGCGTTGAGCTCGGTGACGGCCCCCGGCCATTCGCCGAGACCGGCGACGTCCTGGCCGCGCTCCACGCCGTGCTCGAACATCACCTGCATGCCGACGCAGACGCCGAGGACCTTGCGCCCTCCCGCCAGACGCCGCTCGATGATCTCGTCGCCGCCCTTCGCGATGAGAGCCTCGCGCACGGCCGCGAACGCTCCGACGCCGGGGACGAACAGCCCATCGGCTTCGAGCGCAGCGGTGCGGTCGCCCGTGAGGACCGCATCCGCGCCTGCGGCGATCAATGCCTTGACCGCTGAATGGACGTTCCCCGAGTCGTAGTCGTAGACCACGACGGTCGGGCGGCGGGTCACAGGGCTCCCTTGGTCGAGGGGATGCCCTCGACCAGCGGGTCCAGAGCCTTCGCCTGACGGAACGCGCGGGCGAAGGCCTTGAACTCGGCCTCGGCGATGTGGTGCGGGTCGCGACCGCCGAGAACGCGCACGTGCACGGTCAACCCCGCGTGGAACGTCAGCGCCTCGAAGACGTGGCGCACGAGCGAGCCGGTGAAGTGTCCGCCGATCAGGTGCATCTCGAAGCCTGCGGGCTCGCCGGAGTGCACGAGGAAGGGACGTCCGCTGATGTCGACGACGGCCTGGGCGAGCGCCTCGTCCAGCGGGACGAGGGCATCTCCGTAGCGGGAGATTCCCGATTTGTCGCCGAGGGCCTCGCGGATCGCCTGCCCCAGCACGATCGCGGTGTCCTCCACCGTGTGGTGGGCATCGATGTGGGTATCTCCCGTGGCGCGGACCGTGAGGTCCGTGAGCGAATGCTTCGCGAACGCCGTCAGCATGTGATCGAAGAAGGGCACCGAGGTGTCGATGTCGCTGCGGCCGGTGCCGTCAAGGTTGACGGTGACCTCGACGGTCGACTCGGAGGTGTGTCGGCCGCGGGTCGCGATACGGGAAGCACTCATGAGGCTGATTCTACCGACGCCAGCGCGTCGAGGAACGCCGTCGTCTCGGCCTCGGTGCCCGCCGTCACGCGCAGGTGGTTCGGGATGCCGACATCACGGACGAGGACGCCCCGATCGTACAGCGCCTGGAACGTCGCCCTCGGGTGCTCCACCCCGCCGAAGAGCACGAAGTTCGACCAGGACTCGTGCGGCCGGTAACCCAGCGCCTCGAGCGTCGCCGTGATGCGATCGCGCTGCTGGACGATCTCATCGACCATCCCGAGCATGGTGTCGGCATTGCGCAGCGCGGCGACCGCGGCCGCCTGCGTGAGGGCGCTGAGGTGGTAGGGCAGGCGCACGAGGCGAAGCGCATCGATGAAGGCGGGGTCTGCGGCGAGGTACCCCACCCGGGCACCGGCGAAGGCGAATGCCTTGCTCATCGTGCGCGAGATCGCGAGGCGGGGACGCCCCTCCAGGAGGCTCAGCGCCGAGACGGCGTCACGCGACGCGAATTCCCAGTACGCCTCGTCGACGACGACGACGCCACGGGATGCCGCATAGACGGCCTCGACGACGTCGAGGCCGAGCGGGGTTCCCGTCGGGTTGTTCGGACGGCACAGCAGCACGATGTCGGGATCGTGCATCTCGACCTGCGCGGCGGCCTCTTCCGGCGTGATGGTGTAATCATCGCGCCGCTCCCCCGCGACCCAGCGGGCGCCCGTTCCTTGAGCCAGCAACGGGTACATCGAGTAGGTCGGCCCGAAACCGAACACCGTGCGATCGGGGCCGCCGAAGGCCTGCATTATGTGCTGGAGCACCTCGTTGGAGCCGTTGCCCGCCCAGATCTGCGCAGCATCCAGGCCATGCCCGAGGTATCCGGCGAATGCCTCGCGCAGCGCCGTGAACTCGCGGTCGGGGTAGCGGTTGACATCACGCAGAGCGACGGCGATGTCATCGAGGATTTCACTCGCAACCGCGTCAGGAACCGGATGCGTGTTCTCGTTGACGTTCAGCGCGACAGGCAGCGGGGCCTGCGGAGCACCGTAGGGGGTGAGTCCGCGAAGATCGTCGCGGAGGGGCAGGTCGTCGAGTGAAGCAGTCACCCTTCCATGCTACGGGGAGATCAATTCGAGTACTGCGCGGGAATCGCGATCCGCTCGCCGACCTGGACCGCCCCGTTGCTGCGGACATTCAGACGCTGGATCTCATCGATCACGATACGCGGGTCGACACCCGGCGCCACGGACTCGGCCACCGACCACAGGGTATCGCCCGGCAGGATCGTCACCATCTCGAACCCCGTCGCCGGCGAGGACTCACCCGAGGCGAGCGCCGAGCCCCCGCTGAGCGCGACGAGACCAACGACGGCCGCCAGCGGAACTGCGGCGAGCCCGAGCAGCACAGCTCGGCCGCGCGCGGTCAGACGCAGCCGCGTCGTCGCGCGCACGGGGCTGATGACCGGGGCACTGATGCTGGTGCTGCTCATGAGTTTGTCTCCTCTGCCTGTGGACGCAGTGTTCGCATTCACCGCTCGGCCGGGAGCGGTGAATGCGAAGCTACGTTCCGAACTTATCTTCGAATTCGAATGGATGTCAAGGATTATTCGAAAACCCGGCATCCGATTCGAGGACACGCTCGAACAGATATTCCGAATCGGGGCGAATCTCCGCTACGGTTCTCGATAACGAGACCCCACCACGGGCCGCAGACATTCGAAGAGCACCGCCGGAACCGCGCACCAAGGAGCATGCATGAGCGACATCGCCGTCCCCGACCCCGAGGCCGGACGCACCCGTCGTCGCAAGAGTCTCAGTGCCAAGCAGATGGCGATCCTCGAAGTCATCCAGTCCTCGATCGCGACGAACGGCTACCCGCCGAGCATGCGCGAGATCGGCGACGCCGTCGGCCTCAAGTCGCTCTCGAGCGTCACCCATCAGCTCGGCCAGCTCGAGCTGAGCGGGTACCTGCGCCGCGATCCCGGAAAGACCCGTGCGATGGAGGTCCTGATCGATCTCCCCGGTCAGAGCGGCGAGAATCCGGCGGATGCCTCGACCCCCGTCGGCGACGCTGCCATGGTGCCCCTGGTCGGGCGCATCGCCGCAGGCGTCCCGATCACGGCGGACCAGCAGGTCGAGGAGATCTTCCCCCTCCCCCGCCAACTCGTGGGCAAGGGCGACCTCTTCATGCTCAAGGTCTCCGGGGAGTCGATGATCGACGCGGCGATCTGCGACGGCGACTGGGTCGTCGTGCGCACCCAGTCGACCGCCGAGAACGGCGAGATCGTGGCGGCGATGCTCGACGGCGAGGCGACGGTGAAGACCTTCCGACAGCGCGACGGCCACACCTGGCTCCTGCCCAGGAACTCCTCCTTCGAGCCGATCCTCGGCGATGACGCGGTCGTCCTCGGCAAGGTCGTCGCGGTGATGCGAGCCGTCTGACCGCTCACCGGCCCCGCTCTCCGAGCGGGTGTCGGCGGTCCGGCCTAGGCTCGTGTCATGCCTCAGCCGTACGGAACCTGGTCCTCACCCTTCCACGCCGCCGATATCGCCGCGGCATCGCCCAAGCTCGACGGGTCGCGCTTCGTCGCCGGTGAGATCTGGTGGGGCGAGTCCGTTCCGTCCGAGGGCGGACGGATGAGCGTTCGCAGCTCGAACGGTTGCGAGATCCTGCCCGCGCCGTGGAGCGCGCGATCCCGCGTGCACGAGTACGGCGGCGGGGCATGGACCGCCTCCTCCGATGGCACGCTGTTCTTCGTCGAGGCGACCACGCAGCAGGTCATGAGCCTGACGACGGGTGATTCGCCGATGCCGCTCACCGCGCCCGGACCCCATCACGGCGGGCTGGTCTGGCAACAGGGACGACTGTTCGCGGTGCGCGAGGATCTCTCGCGGGACCCCCATCGACGGGGCATCATCGAGATCCCGACGGACGGGTCGGCGTCCGAGAACCCCGGCGCTCTCCGCATCATCGCCGAGGGTCGATCGTTCTTCGCGCACCCCGCGCTCTCATCCGATGGGCGGCGCATCGCCTACGTCGAGTGGAGCGGCCTCCAGATGCCGTGGCAGCGGGCCTCACTGCGCGTGCGGTCTCTCGAGTCCGACGAGACCTTCTCCATCGGTACCCGCGCCGCGCTGCAGCCGACCTGGATCGACGATGACGAGGTCGTCTATCTCGACGACCGGCCGATCATCGGGAACGGCATCGACGGCCCGGCGCGATGGAGCCTTCATCGAGTGGCGATCGATGCCACCGGCGCCGCAGGCCCCGCGCGGATGATCGCGCCCGCCGATGCCGATACCGGTTATGGCCTCTGGGTTCTTGGAAACCGCTGGTACCAGCGGCTCGCGGACGACCGCATCGTCGCTGTGCGCACCAACGGCGCGGACGAGGTCGTGGTGATCGCCAGCGATGGCTCGATCCGCGCACTCGAGGTCCCCGCCACCGGGCACGTGAGCGTGGACCACGCGGATGGAACGCGCGTACTGCTCTCCGGCGGCGGCGCCTCCGCTCGCGCCGGCGTATGGTCCGTCGATGTCGACTCCGGCGAGGTCACGACGATCGCCGGGGGCTCGCCCGCGGATCCGGCGTGGATGCCGCCGGCCATCGCCCGCACCTTCGCCGGACCGAACGGTCCCGTGCACGCGTTCGACTACGCGCCGGCTAACCCTGAGGCATCCGCACCTAGCGGCGACCTTCCGCCATACATCGTCTTCGTACATGGCGGGCCCACTGCCCACGTCTCGGGTGCGGCGTCCGCCGCGTTCGCCTACTACACGAGCCGGGGCATCGGTGTCCTCGACGTGAACTACGGCGGCTCAACCGGTTACGGCCGCGCCTACCGGGAGCGCCTCGACGGCCAGTGGGGCATCGCGGATGTCGACGACGTGCTCGCCGCGGCACGGGGACTCGCTGAAGCGGGTCTTGCCGATCCCGACCGGATCGCGATCCGCGGCGGCTCCGCGGGCGGATGGACGGTGCTGTCGGCACTCGTGCGCGGCGGGGTCTTCGCCGCCGGGATCAGCCGGTACGGGGTGGCCGATCTGCGTATGCTGGCCGAAGACAGCCACGACTTCGAGAAGCACTACATCTCGGGCCTTGTCGGTCCGCTTCCGCAGGCCGAGCAGCTCTACATCGACCGATCCCCACTCACGCACGCCGATCGTATCGATGTGCCCGTGCTGCTGCTGCAGGGCGCGGACGACCGGGTCGTGCCGGCTTCGCAGTCCGAGGCGATCCGCGATGCGCTCGCCGAACGCGACATCGACCACGAGTACGTGCTCTACCCCGGCGAGGGGCACGGCTTCCGTCGTGCCGAGACTGTCGTCGACTCCATGGAGCGCGAACTGACGTTCCTCGGTCGGGTGTTCGGGTTCACACCGGAGTTGTGAGCTTCACTCCCCCATGCGGTTGCGCAGCCGCATGGCGCGCTCGGCCTCGCGGGTGTCCTGCCGCTCGCGCAGCGTCTGGCGCTTGTCGTACTCTCGCTTGCCCTTCGCGAGTGCGATCTCGACCTTGGCGCGTCCATCGGAGAAGTAGAGCTTCATCGGGACGAGAGTGTAACCGCCGGCCTGCACCGCGTGCTCCAGCTTCTGGATCTCCTCGCGGTGCATGAGGAGTTTGCGCACCCGCTTGGCGGAGTGGTTCGTCCAGTGCCCCTGCGAGTACTCCGGGATGTGCACGGAATCGAGGAAGATCTCGTTGCCCTTGATGAAGGCGTATCCATCGGAGAGATTCGCGCGCCCCTGACGCAGTGATTTGACCTCGGTGCCGGTGAGCACCATTCCCGCCTCGTACGACTTCTCGATGGTGTAGTCGTGACGTGCGCGACGATTGGTCGCGATGACCTTCTCCCCGCGTTCCCTGGGCATGATGCTCTCCTGTTTTCCGTCGTACAGCCAGCCCTCAACCCTATAACAGGGCGGATGCTACGTGCGCAGCCACCGGCGGATCGCGAAGCCCGCGGACAGCGCCGCCAGCACGATGCCGATACCCATGAGGATCGGCACGACGATGACCGCGTCCTGCATCGACACCCATGTCGTGATGAAGGGGACGCGCCCCCGGAGGTATCCGTCGACGCCGAAGTGCATGCCGGCGATGATCGCGGCGCTCGCGAGGGCGGATCCGAGGAATGCGGCGAACACGCCTTCGAGCACGAAGGGGGTCTGGATGAAGCGGTTGGATGCTCCGACCAGACGCATGATGCCGATCTCTTTGCGCCGCGCATAGGCCGAAAGTCGAATGGTCGTCGCGATCAGGAGAATCGCTGCGATCAGCATGAGCACGGCGATTCCGACGGCGATGTAGGTCGCCACGGTCAGCGCGGAGAACAGCGGGTCGAGGTACTGCAGCTGGTCACTGACGTCTTCGACGCCGTTGATGCCGGCGAACGCCTCGACGATCACCTGGGATTGCTCCGGGTCCTTGAGCGTCACATAGAAGCTCTCGGACACCTGCTCCTCGGTGAGGATCCCGGCCTGCTCCTCACCGAGCAACTCGGTGATGTTCGCGTAGGCCTCGGATCGGTCCTCGAAGCGGACGTTGCTGATGAGGGAGCCGAGCGCATCGCCCTCGAGCTCGGCGCGGACCTGCTCGACCTGATCGTCGGTGGCCGCGCCGTCCAGGCAGGTCTCCCCGCTCGACACCGTCGAGCACATCGAGATCGATACCTGCGCGCGCTCGGTCCAGTAGGCGCGCATCGTGCTGATCTGCCCCTGCATGAGGATCGCGGCGCCAACGAACGTGAGCGAGACGAATGTCACGAGCACGACGGAGATCACCATCGAGATGTTGCGTCGAAGACCCCCGAGGGCCTCCATGAGAATCAGTCCCGCTCTCATGAGGTCGGCCCCACTTCGTCTTCTCCGGCAGCATCGGCCAGCCCCAGGCGATCGGCAACGCCCAGCTCGGCGACGTCGACCTCGGGGAGCACGATCGGATGCGTGCTGGGAGTCCTGTTCATCTCGGCGATGCGCTCGGCTGTGAGCGGCTCGAGCGTCTCGGTCTCGCGCTGCACCTCCTGCACGGCGCTGAGAGCGGCCGTCGCTGCGGCACCGCGCTCCTGCTCCGGGACGAGCCGAGGGATCATCGAGCGGTCGCCGTAGCCGCCATGGGTCTCATCGCGCACCATCTCACCGTGCTTGAGCTCGATGACGCGGCGCTGCATCTGGTCGACGAAGGCCGCTTCGTGAGTCGCCATGACCACGGTCGTCCCGCCGGCGTTGATGCGGGCGAGCAGCTGCATGATGTCGACGGACGTCGCGGGGTCGAGGTTTCCGGTCGGCTCGTCCGCGAGCAGCAGCTGCGGCCGGTTGACGAGGGCACGGGCGATCGCGACGCGCTGCTGCTCACCGCCGGAGAGCTCATGCGGCATCCGCTTCTCCTTGCCCGCGAGCCCGACAAGCGCGAGAGCCTCCGGCACCGCCTGCGAGATGAACCCGCGCGAGGAACCGGTCACCTGCAGGGTGAAGGCGACGTTCTGGAAGACCGTCTTGGACGGCAGAAGCCGGAAATCCTGGAAGACCGAGCCGATGTTGCGTCGGAAGTACGGCACCTTGCGATTCGCGAGCGATCGCAGATCGCGCCCGAGGACGGCGACCCGCCCCGACGTGGGCACATCTTCGCGGAGGATGAGCCGGAGGCAGGAGGATTTACCCGAACCTGACGCACCGACGAGGAAGACGAATTCGCCCCGCTGGATCTCGAAGTCGACCCCGGAGAGGGCCGGTCTCTTCGTCCCGCGGTAGCGCTTGGTGACGTTCTCGAACCGAATCATGGCGTATCGAGCCTAAGCGGGCGTGCCCGCGCAGCGGCGAGCGACACCCCAGGGCGAATCAGTCGTCGTCGTCGCGACGCTTGCGCCAGCGGATTCCGGCGGAGATGAAGTCGTCCAGCGCACCATCGAAGACAGCGGCGGGGTTGCCGTGCTCGTGGCCCGTGCGCAGGTCCTTGACGAGCTGCTGGCCGTAGAGGAAGTAGGAGCGCATCTGATCGCCCCAGCTCGCCGTGATGTTTCCGGCGAGCTCCTTCTTCTTCGCGGCCTCTTCTTCCTTCTGCAGCAGGAGCAGCCGGGTCTGGAGGACGCGCATGGCGGCCGCACGGTTCTGGATCTGCGACTTCTCGTTCTGCATCGACACGACGATGCCGGTCGGCAGGTGCGTCAGGCGCACGGCGGAGTCGGTGGTGTTGACCGACTGACCGCCGGGTCCGGAGGAGCGGAAGACATCGACCCGGATGTCGTTCTCGGGGATCTCGACCTCGGTGGCCTCCTCCATGAGAGGAATGACCTCGACGGCCGCGAAGCTGGTCTGGCGCTTGTCCGCGGAGCCGAACGGGCTGATGCGCGCGAGGCGGTGCGTGCCGGCTTCGACCGAGAGCGTGCCGAAGGCGTACGGCGCGTCGACCTCGAAGGTGGCGGACTTGATTCCGGCGCCTTCGGCGTACGAGATGTCCATGACCTTGGTGGGGTACTTGTGGTGCTCGGCCCAGCGCAGGTACATGCGCATGAGGATCTCGGCGAAGTCTGTGGCGTCATCGCCGCCGGCGCCCGAGCGGATCGTGATGATCGCGCTGCGATCGTCGTACTCGCCGTCGAGGAGGGTCTGCACCTCGAGGTTGTTGATGACCTCGGTGAGAGCGGCGAGTTCGGCGCGCGCCTCGGCGGCGGAGTCCTCGTCCTCCATCTCGTTGGCGAGCTCGATGAGCACATCGAGGTCGTCGAGACGGCGCTCGATGTCGGTGACGCGCTTGAGCTCGGACTGGCGGTGGCTGAGCGCGCTCGTCACCTTCTGAGCCTTTTCGGGGTCGTCCCAGAGGTCGGGCGCGCCCGCTTCCTCGCTGAGACGGGCGATGTCGGCGGTGAGTCGCGGAACATCGACGACCTCACGGATGTCGCCGAAGGTGTGCTTGAGCGCCTGGATGTCGGCGGAGAGATCGAGTTCGAGCATGGCAGTTCAGCCTACCGCGGATCTCCGGGCATCCGCTGTACGACCGCGCGGTAGCGTGGGCCGGGTGAGCAATGCGTCGAGGGTCCTGCGCCAGTTCGGTCCGATGGTGTACCTGCCCACCGTGCTCTTCTCCCTCGGCGAGGGGGCGGTCCTCCCCCTGATCCCGGTGATCGCGGCGAACATGGGCGCGGATGTCGCATCCGCTGCTCTCGTCGCCTCGGCTCTCGTCGTCGGACAGCTGTGCGGGAACATCCCCGCCGGTTGGGCGGTCGCGCGCATCGGCGAGCGGTTCACGATGGTGGTCGCCGGCATCATCTCCATGGTCGCGGTCATCGGGATGGCTCTCGCCCCGGTCATCGCGGTGTTCGCCGTCGCCGTTTTCGTCCTCGGGTTCTGCGCCGCGGCCTTCGGCCTCGCCCGGCACGCGTTCATGACGACCCGGGTGCCGTTGGCGTTCCGCGCCCGTTCGCTGTCGCTGCTGGGCGGCAGCTTCCGCCTCGGCATCTTCATCGGCCCCTTCGTCACGGCGGCGCTGCTGCAGATCTTCGGAGACGAGCATGCGGCGATCTGGTTCTTCCTCCTCTGCCTCGCGGCGATGGTCGCGCTCGTCCTCCTCGGCCCGGACCCCGAACGCACCAACCCGGAGATCCCGGTTTCATCCGCGCTCGCGGAAGACACCGGAGAGGCCGTGACCGGATCGATCCCGACGCTCGAGCGAACCGGGGTGCTGCGAACCATGTGGCGCCATCGCGGGGTCCTCGGCCGGCTCGGCGCCGCGGCGGCCTGCCTGTCGGCGGTGCGCTCGGCCCGTCAGGTCGTGCTCCCGCTGTGGGGCATCTCGCTCGGGCTCGATGCGCAGACCATCGCGCTCGTGGTGGGCGTCTCCGGAGCGATCGACTTCGCGCTCTTCTACGCCAGTGGTCAGGTGATGGACCGCTTCGGTCGTCTGTGGGCGGCGATGCCGGCCATGGTGCTGATGGGCACCGGGTTCCTCGCCCTCGCCTTCACTCACGACGGCGACAGCGCCGTCCTCTGGTTCGGGATGCTGGCGGCGGTGCTCGGCGTCGGCAACGGCCTCTCCAGCGGCATCCTGCTCACCCTCGGCGCGGATGTCGCCCCGAAACGGCATCCTGCGGCCTTCCTCGGCTCGTGGCGCACGCTGACGGATGCCGGCGGCGCCATCGCGCCCCTCATCGTCTCCGGAGTGACCGCGATGGCCTCGCTGTCGATCGCCTCCGGTGTCGTGGGCCTGATCGGGCTTCTCGGCGCCGCGGGGTTCGTCCGGTGGATCCCCCGCTTCAGCCCTCCTCCCGGGCGCTCCGAGGACTGACGCCTCAGCGCAGCGCGGTCCGGCTCGTCGCGGTCGATTCCAGCGCGACGCCGTCGGGGACGAACGCCGAGAACAGCGGCGGATGCCAGTCGACGGCGAGCGTCACCCGTGCGGTGACCCCATCCGGGGCGGATGCCGCGACCACCCAGGCCCCGGAGGAGACCGCGTCGACGATCGCCGCCGCCTGCTCGCGCACCCCCGAATCGGTGAGTTCGGCGCGCACCGCGTCCTCCTCGACGACGAGGGTGAACCCGTCGGCTCCGGCGAGCGCCGCCGCATCCGCCAGGGAGTCCAGTCTCTTCTGATGCAGGTACAGGTCGGTCGCGCAGGTGCACACGAAGACCACGGCGATCGCGAGGACGATATAGCCCAGAAGCAGGGGTAGGATGCTGCCGTCCTCATCGGATCGCTCGATCACTGCGTGCCCCACAGCCGGGAGACCTTCTGCGCGGCGACCGCCTCGAGCGGGATGCTCGTGGCCTCGTCGAGGCCGAACACCGCCGGCACGAAGGGCAGCGAGACGCGGGTGGAGACCGTCACCACAACGGTCGCACCGGTCGATGGGCACTCGATGCCGCTCGGCACGCAGTGCATGGCGATCTGCACGCGCTCGGCCTCGAGCTGGTATTCGTCGATGATGCTCGCGATCACGGCATCGCCGCGGGTCGCAGCGCTGGGCGCATCCTCCGCCTGCCCGATCACCCGGGCGGTGTGCCGTGCGGCGGCCTCCACGCCCAGCAGACTCTGCTGCATGGCGCCGAGGGTGATGATCAGGTAGATGAAGGGGACGAGGAGGATGACACCGGCGGTGATGAACTCGACGGCGGCCGATCCGTCCTCATCATTCGCCCAGACTCTCCATCGGGGCATCCGCTTCCACCTCCATCGCGTAGGGCACGCCCAGCAGGCCGATGATCGGCAACCGGGTTCGCACGGTGACCGACGCTGTCGGGTAGCCCAGCCGGTCACTGCGGGCGACGGAGATGTCCTCCGCGAAGGCGGCGCCGATGGACCGTGTGATGACGTCACGGGTGCGCTCGGCGCCGTCGATCAGGCTCGTATCGGCCAGCGCCGCGTGATGCGCGCCCTCGACGGCTGCGTCGTGCACGACGTTGCGAACGTACATGGCCAGCCCCAGCTGCAGAATCGCCAGCGTCAGCACCGTCAGAAGGGAGCCGACGAGAATGAAATCCACCGGACTAGACCCGCGTTCCTCGCGCCACCATCTCCGCCGCGGCACCGTCAG
Source organism: Microbacterium sp. GXF6406 (assembly GCF_054798215.1). NCBI lineage: Bacteria > Bacillati > Actinomycetota > Actinomycetes > Micrococcales > Microbacteriaceae > Microbacterium > Microbacterium sp. GXF6406. The sequence goes on from NZ_JBSJZH010000006.1 coordinate 42,546, forward strand.
ATTCCGGAGACCCGGGAGATGGCCTGTTCGAACAGCCCGGTCAACGCAGGACCGGCGACGGCCCAGATGAGCACGACGAGACCGGCGGTCATCAGTGTGACCAGAACCCACCCGGGGACGTCTCCGGACTCGTCGTCGGCGAGCGCATCGGCGCCATCGGCCAGGGCGTGCCACCATCGGGTGATTCGTGTCATGGTCTGCTCCTCGTGAGGGAAATGGTCAATGCTCAGCCGAGGCCGAGTCTCAGGATGAAAAGCCCCGGATACACCGCGAACAGCACGGACAGCGGCAGGATCAGGAACACGAGCGGAAGCATCATGGTGATCTCGCGCCGCCCGGCCTGCTCGATGAGTGCGCGCTTGGCGTCTTCGCGTGCGTCCGAGGCCTGCGCGGTGAGGACGCCGGCGAGGGGCGCGCCGTGCTCGAGCGCCGCGATGATCTGGTCCGTCGCCCGCGAGATGATGTCCACCCGCAACCGGGCGGACATCTCGGTCAGGGCATCGGCGAGCGGGGATCCGGTGCCGACGGCGAGGACGACGAGTCGCAGCTCTTGGGTGAGCTCGCCCGAGCCCGTGGATGCCACGCGGCGCAACGCATCAAGGAAGCTCTCGCCCGCCGACAGGCACAGCGCCAGGAATTCGAGCGTCGTGGGCAGCTCCTCGGCGATCCGCGTCCGGCGGGCGGTGACGCGGGCCGTCAGGAGCATGTCGACGCCGATCGCCCCGACGGCACCGAGGACGACGGGCAGCACGGCGGCCGGCGCCGTGAGCCGCCCGGACACGGCGAGCACGACGACCAGGGCGCTGCCGAGCCCGAATCCGGCGACCGCCCAGCTCAATTGGCGGGCGCGGAAGCGGACCGGCTCCTCGGTGGCGCCCGCCTGCGCCAAGCGCAGGGAGAGCGCGGTGCTGTCGCCGAATCCGCCCAGGAGCAGGGCGCGCAGACGCTCGCGAGCGCCGGTGGCCGCCGCGGGCAGCACGCCGACCCGCGGAAGAGCCGCTGCGGGAAGATCGGCATCGGCGACCGCATCGCGCACATAGGGCGCGATGCGGTCGGTGAGCGGCGCCGCCGACCATCGCGGCAGCGCGGTGAGCACGCCCAGGATGCCGGTACCGAGCAGCCCGCCCCAGAGGACCGCGGTCGCGGCATCCGTCAGCACGTTCATGCGAACCACCGTCGCGGTTCGGGGAGCCGTCCGATGCGCACCATGATGCGGAAGGCGATCACCGAGACAGCAGCCCCGGCGCAGATCACCGCGACGCCCTGTGCGCTCGCATAGGCCTGGGCGCCTTCGGGGCGCATGACCAGGAGCAGGAGGATCACCCACGGTGCGACGACGCCGAGCACGGCGGCGCCGCGGATCCAGGACTGGCGCGCCTCGACTTCGCCGCGCAGCGCCGCATCGGCGCGCACGGAGGAGGACAGCGCTCTCAGCACCGACGTGAGCTCGGTGCCGCCGACCTGGCGGGTCATCTTCAGAGCTTCGACGATGCGGTCGGCGATGGGATCGGCGAGCGCGGCCTTCAAACGGTCGATGCTCGTCTCGAATCGTCCGGTCTGGTGCAGGTCGCGGGCGAAGACGACGAACGCCGGGCGGACCATGGCGGGGGCGGATTCGGCGAGGCTCGCGACGGCATCCGGCAGGGAGAGTCCGACGCGGATCGAGGCGATGAGCAGATCGCAGACGTCCGGCCAGAGCTGGCGGCGGGCCTTCCGCAGGCGCAGGCGCCGGGAGCGCAGGTAGACGATCGGCGTCACCGCGGCGGCGAGTGCTGCGAGCGCCGCGAGCACGGGGATCACGGTGATCAGCCAGACGACGGATGCCGCGACCAGGGCTGCGGCGATCATGATCGCGATGACCGTGCGCGGAGCGGTCGATGAGAGCCCTGCCTCATCGAGCAGTCGGGCGAGGGCGCCCTCACGGATTCCGGGTTCGGCTCTGTGCCGCTCGCGCGCGGGCCACAGCCAAGGGGAGGCGCACAGCAGCACCCCGGAGGCCAGGAGCGCCCCCATGAGCAGGGTCATCGCCGAGGTTCCGCACGGTAGAGGCTGCGCGTACGCAGACGCCCGTCGATGATCTCGCCGGTCGGCGCGACGACTTCGGCGACCCGACGACTTCCGTCCGCATCCTGCTCGCAGTGCACGATCATCGAGACGGACGCCGCGACGGCGGGAGCGATGAAGGACCGGTCGATGTTGCGCCCGGCGAGCAGTGGGAGCAGTGTCAGCTTCTCGAGCGCCTCAGCGGCGGAGTTCGCGTGGATGGTGCCGGAACCGGGTACACCGGTGTTGAGTGCGAGGACCAGGTCGAGGGCTTCGGCGTCGCGCACCTCTCCGACGACGATGCGATCGGGCCGCATGCGCAGCGCCTCTTTCACGAGGCGGCGCAGGGTTATCTCCCCGGTGCCCTCGAGGCTGGCCTGGCGCCCCTGCAGGGCGACGACGTCCGTGCCCTGCACCGCGAGTTCGAACGTCTCCTCGACCGTGATGATGCGCTGCGTCTCGGCGCACGAGTCCAAGAGGGCGCCGAGCAGAGTCGTCTTGCCGGCGTGCGTCGCGCCGGAAACGATGACGCTGCGGCCCGCATGCATCGCTTCCTTCAGCAGGTCGGCGACGTGCTGAGGCAGCGAGCGCCGGGCGACGAGCGCTTCGAGGGAGCGGTGCACGGGGAGGAACTTCCTGATGTTGACGGCCCACGCTCCGCGGACGACGTCCGCGATCGCCACGTGCAGGCGGGATCCGTCGGGCAGGCTCGCGTCGACGAAGGGCTGGCTGATGTCGACGCGGCGTCCGGTGGACTGCAACATCCGCTCGACGAGATCGCGCACGCCGGCGTCGGTGAGCCGTAGCGGGACCCGCTCGGACTTCCCGCCCCGTGCGACGAAGACGTGTTCGGGCCCGTTCAACCAGATCTCCTCGACCGTGGGATCGTCGAGGAGCGGTTGAAGGGGCCCGAACCCACCCACTGATGCCAGCACATCCCGGACGCAGGCGGACTCGTCCTCGATCATCGCGTCCCCACGCGACAATGCGAGATCGTTGTGCCGTCGCACTTCCGCCTGAGCGATCCGCCGTGCTTCCTCGGGCGCGAGGGAGGGGTCGGTGCGCTCGGTGCGCAGTCGTCGCCGAACACGTTCGGCGACGACGAGGGCGGGCTGGCTCACACCGGAATCATTGCAAATCCCCGCGGACTGCCGGAAAAGTTATCCACAGGTCCCCGCGGAGATTCGCAGACCGCTCATCCGCGAGGTCCGCTCGCGAGTGACCCGGCGCCCCGTAGACTGGAACCACCATGCGGGAGTGGTGAAATCGGTAGACACGCAGGATTTAGGTTCCTGTGCCTCTGGGCGTGTGGGTTCAAGTCCCACCTTCCGCACTGTTCCGCTGTATCCGATTCCATCCCCGACGGGCTTGCATGCACCAGATCGCGTTCCTCCCGGACTGGCTGAGCCCGGAGAGCATCATCTCCTCGGCGGGAGGATGGGCACTGCTGGTCGTCTGCCTGATCATCTTCGCCGAGACGGGTCTGCTCATCGGCTTCCTCCTGCCCGGCGATACGCTCCTGGTCATCTCAGGGCTCCTCACGCACACGAACGACGTGTTCCATGTGAGCATCTGGATCGTGGCATCCGCCATCGCCGTGTCTGCATTCATCGGAGGCGAGGTCGGATACCTCATCGGGCACAAGGGCGGGCCGGCGATATTCGAACGCAAGGACTCCGGCATATTCTCCCGGGCGAACGTCGACCGCACCAATGCGTTCTTCGAGCGCTTCGGAGGCCTGACGATCGTCCTGGCCCGATTCGTCCCGATCGTGCGCACCTTCGCCCCGGTCGCCGCGGGCGTCGGACATATGCCGTGGAAGCGATACTCGCTCTACAACGCGATCGGCGCGGTGCTGTGGGGCTACGGGCTGACGCTGCTCGGCTACGCGATCGCATTCATCCCCACGGTCGCCGATCTCGTCACCCGCTACATCGACCTGATCCTGCTCGCGGTCGTACTCGGAACCGTGATCGTCACGGGCATCCATTACCTTCTCGAGCGCCGCAGAGCCGCCCGCGCCTAGCGACGGGCTCCAGCGCACCGCCCACATCAGGCGTGCGTCTCGGTGCACTCCGCCCGACCATCGGGCTCGAGCTGGAAGGTAGAATGCTCGACGTCGAAATGGTCGCTGAGGCAGGCCTGGAGCTCTTCGAGGAGATCCCCGGCGCGGCCGGCGGCGAACACCTCCGGATCGACTCCCACGTGGGCGGTGAACACCGGTGCGCCGCGGGTCAGCTGCCACACGTGCACATCATGCACCCCGGTGACGCCGTGGATCCCCTGCAGGTGATCGCGGATCTCGCCGACATGGGTGTCCTTCGGAGCGGACTCCGCGAGCACCGAGAAGACCTCGCGCAGCAGCGAGACCGCGCGCGGGATGATCATCACCGCGATGAAGAGTGAGGCGATGGCATCCGCCGGCATCCATCCCGTCACGACGATCACGACAGCGGCGACGATGACCGCGGCGGAGCCGATCATGTCGCCGAGCACCTCGAGATATGCGCCGCGCACGTTGATGTTCGTCTTCTGCGCGGCGCTGAGCAGCCACATGGCGATCATGTTCGCGATCAGACCGATGATCGCGACGACCAGCATGAGGGGGCCGGCGACCTCCGTCTCGGCCGGTTCGATGAGCCGTCGCACGCCCTCCACTCCGACCGTCGCCGCGAGGACGATGAGGATGATCGCGTTGATGAGTGCGCCGAAGACCTCCGCGCGCTGGTAGCCGAAGGTGCGCCGGTCATCCGCGGGACGCGCTGCGACCGTGCTCGCGATCAGGGCGATGACCAGGGCCGAGGCATCCGTGAACATGTGGGCGGCATCGGCGAGAAGCGCCAGTGATCCCGTCAACACGGCGCCCACGACCTGGACGATCATGACCGTCGCCGTCAGACAGAGGGAGATCGTCAGCAGTCGGCGATTGCTGAACGAGCGGATTCCCCCAGCCGGATCGTGATCGTGCATGCCTCCAGGCTAGGCGACCTCACCGGTCCCGAAGGCCGTGATGGGCCAGTCGGGAACGGTGATGATTCTCAATAGCGCGTCAGAGCGTCTTCAGCAGCGGCACGAACGCTTCGAAGGCGCGCGCCCGGTGCGACTGCGACTGCTTCTCCTCGTCCGACAGCTCCGCCGCGGTGCGCTCATCGCCGGCGGTCTGGCCGTCCGGGATGAAGATCGGGTCGTAGCCGAAGCCGTGACCCCCGGCCGGTGCCGTGGCGAGGCGTCCCGGCCAGACGCCGGCGACGGTGTGCTCGGCGCCCTCCGGCGTCACGAGCGCGATTGTCGAGATGAACTGCGCCGCGCGATGCGGATCGGCGATGTCGGCGAGCTGGTCGAGCAGCAGTTCGAGGTTCGCTGCGGCGTCCTTCTTCTGCCCGGCCCAGTAGGCCGAGAAGATGCCCGGCGAGCCGCCGAGCACGTCGACGCAGATGCCGGAGTCGTCGGCGAAGGCCGCCAGCCCCGTGTGGGCGGCCGCGGCGCGTGCTTTGATGAGGGCGTTCTCGGCGAAGGAGACGCCGTCCTCGACCGGCTCGGGGCCGTCGTAGCCGATGACCTCGAGGTCGGGGCGGGTCAGCGCGACGATCTGCTGGAACTCGCTGACCTTGTGCGGGTTGTGCGTGGCGAGGACGACCTTCGTCGTCATGCCTCGAGCGCCTTCAGCTGGTGGGCCTTCAGATCGGCGCAGCCGTTGACGCCGAGCTCGAGCAGCGCGTCGAGCTCGCGCTTGTCGAAGGGCGCGCCCTCGGCGGTGCCCTGCACCTCGACGAACAGGCCGCGCCCGGTGACGACGACGTTCATGTCGGTCTCGGCACGGACGTCCTCGACATAGGCGAGATCGAGCATGGGCTCGCCGTCGATGATTCCGACCGAGACCGCGGCGACCGAATCGATCAGCGGGGTGGCGTTCTTGCCGATGAACTTCTTGTTGCGGCCCCACTCGATCGCATCGGCCAGTGCGACATAGGCGCCGGTGATCGCCGCGGTTCGGGTGCCGCCATCGGCCTGCAGCACGTCGCAGTCGATGACGAGCGTGTTCTCGCCGAGCGCCTTCGTGTCGACGACGGCGCGGAGTGCCCGGCCGATGAGCCGGGAGATCTCGTGGGTGCGTCCGCCGATCTTGCCCTTGACGCTCTCGCGGTCGTTGCGGCTGTTGGTCGCGCGGGGAAGCATGGAGTACTCGGCGGTGACCCAGCCCTTGCCCTTGCCGGTCAGCCAGCGCGGGACGCCATTGGTGAAGGATGCCGTGCACAGCACCTTCGTCCCGCCGAAGCTAATGAGCGCCGAGCCCTCCGCGTGGGCGCTCCAGCCGCGCTCGATCGTGATCTCGCGCAGCTGATCGATGGAGCGGCCGTCGGAGCGGACGATGTCAGTCATGGACTTCCTTCAGGTCGGTGATGCCGGCCGCGGCCAGCTCGGAAAGGTCGGGGAGCGTGATGACGCCGGTCTGCACGTGCTGCACGTCGCGGATCTCGGATCCCATGAGCCGGTTGGCGAGGGCTGTGAACTCCTCGGTCGACTCGCCGGTCGCCTCATACACATAGGAGGCCTTGGCATCCGGCGGGGCGAGCAGATCGCCGCGCAGAAGCTGTCGGAACACGTCGCCGGCGGTCTCGTCGTCGCTGGAGACCAACGACACGCCCTCGCCCATGACGTAGCTGATCGCACCGCGCAGGAAGGGATAGTGCGTGCACCCGAGCACGAGCGTGTCGACGTCGGCCTCGCGAAGAGGTGCCAGATACTCCTCGGCGACGGCGATGACCTCCGGGGTTCCGGTGATCCCGGCCTCGACGAACTCGACGAAGCGCGGGCATGCCGCGGTGAAGACCTGCAGGCGCTCATCGACCTCGAGCATGTCCTGGTAGGCGCGCGAGGCGATCGTGCCGATCGTGCCGATCACGCCGACGCGCCCATTACGGGTCGTCGAGACCGCGCGGCGCACGGCGGGGCCGATGACCTCGACGACGGGGACGTCGTAGCGCTCGCGCGCATCGCGCAGCATGGCCGCGGATGCCGTGTTGCAGGCGATCACCAGCATCTTCACGCCCTGGTCGACCAGGGTGTCGAGCACCTCGAGCGCGTAGCGCCGCACATCGGCGATCGGCTTCGGGCCGTAGGGGGAATGCTGGGAGTCGCCGATGTAGACGAGAGACTCCTGCGGCAGCTGTGCGCGGATCGCCCGAGCGACCGTGAGTCCGCCGACACCGGAGTCGAAGATGCCGATCGGTGCCTCGTTCATGACTCACCAGCCTACCCTCCGCGCGATGTCACGAGACCCGCCACGCGCTCACTAGGCTGAGCACATGACCTCGTCGACGGCGCTGCTCACCGATCAATACGAACTCACGATGCTCGGCGCCGCCCTGCGCGATGGCACAGCCTCGCGTCCGAGCGTCTTCGAGCTGTTCTCGCGCCGGCTCTCCGGCGGCCGCCGCTTCGGCGTCGTCGCCGGCACCGGGCGCCTGCTGACGATGCTGCGCGACTTCCGCTTCGGAGAGGACGAGCTTCGCTTCCTCAGCGACGGCGGCATCGTCGACGCCGAGACCCTCCGCTACCTCGAGGACTACCGGTTCACCGGCACGATCCGCGGGTACCGCGAGGGCGAGCTGTACTTCCCCGGCTCCCCCATCCTCACCGTCGAGGGCTCCTTCGCCGACGCCGTCGTGCTCGAGACCCTCGCCCTGAGCGTGCTGAACCACGACTCGGCGGTGGCGACCGCGGCATCCCGCATGAGCATCGCCGCCGGCGAGCGCCCGCTCGCCGAGATGGGCTCGCGCCGCGCCGCCGAGCGCTCGGCCGTCGCCGCGGCCCGCGCCGCCTACATCGCCGGTTTCGGCGCAACGAGCAACCTCGAGGCCGGACGGCAGTGGGGCATCCCCACGATGGGCACCGCGGCGCACGCATGGACGCTGCTGCACGACAGCGAGGAGGAGGCCTTCCGCTCGCAGGTGGCCAGCCTCGGCATCGACACCACCCTGCTCGTCGACACCTATGACATCGCTCGCGGCGTCGAGACCGCGATCCGCGTCGCCGGCACCTCGCTCGGCGGCGTGCGGCTCGACTCGGGCGATCTGCCCACGGTCGCCGCAGCCGTGCGCACGCAGCTCGACGAGCTCGGCGCCACCGGCACGAAGATCACCGTCACGAGCGACCTCGACGAGTACGCGATCGCGGCGCTGGCGGCCTCGCCGGTCGACGCCTACGGCGTCGGCACCTCGGTGGTCACCGGGTCCGGCTACCCTACGGCGAGCATGGTCTACAAGATCGTCGCACGACAGGATGCCGCGGGCGGATGGGTCGCCGTGGCGAAGAAATCCGCAGACAAGGGTTCGCAGGGCGGACGCAAGGCCGCGTTCCGCACGCTTGTCGAAGGCACGGCGACGGCCGAGACCATCGTCGTCTCGGATGGCTTCGAAGCGCTCGGCACGTCAGCAGAGCACCCGGATTCCCGGGCTCTGCAGGTCGTGCTGGTCGACAACGGCAACATCGACGCCGCCTACGAGGGCGCGGCCGGAACGGCATCCGCTCGGGAGCACCACCTCCGCGTCCGCGAAGAGCTGCCCGTCCGCGCCCTCGCGCTCAGCAAATCCGACCCGGCGATCCCGACGGTCTACCTCGATCAGGAGTGATGCGAGTCGGCGTCAGCCGACCATCGACTCGTAGATCTCCTTGCACGTCGGGCAGATGGGGAACTTCTCGGGGTCGCGTCCCGGCGTCCACTTCTTGCCGCACAGCGCGCGAACCGGGCGCCCGCTGATCGCGGACTCGAGGATCTTGTCCTTCTTGACGTAGTGGCTGAAGCGCTCGTGGTCACCGGGCTCGATGTTCTCCTCTTTGAGGAGTTCTTCAAGTTCGCGATCGAGGGTTGCGATGCCGCCCTGATCGGGGCTGTCCAACGGAGTGCTCATGCGCTGAGTCTATCCGCCCGTAGACACCACAGGGCGGCGGTTCACGCCGTCTCGACGAACTCCATCAGCCGTTCGCCGCTGCGATCGTAGATCCGGCCGCCGATGACGGCGCCCGCGGCGAGGACGAGCACACCGGTTCCGATTCCCACCCAGAACGTCAGCGGGTTGAAGACGCCGTCCTCGATGACCGTCAGGATGAACAGCCAGATCGTCGGCGCGCTGAAGATCAGCGAGCCGAGGAACGTGATCGCCGGCCCGTAGCCGCCGCGCGATGCAGCGCGCTGCGGCTGCTGGAAGGGGCTGTCCCCCGGACGCGAGACCGCATAGGGCGAGACGACCGAGAGGATGCTGGAGCAGCCGAGGCCGGTGAGGAACAGGCTCGAGGCCAGACCGATCAGCGGCATCAGCAGATACCAGCTCTCGATGAGCGCCAGCGTCAACGGGACTGCGACGGCGAGCACGGGAAGCGCGACGAGGGCGATCGGCACGAGGCGTCCGAGCCGGTCGGCGAGGCCCCGCACACCACTGGCCACGTGAAGCCACAGAGCCGTGGAGTCGTAGGCGACGTCGTTGTGCGGCAGCCAGCCGAAGAAGAGTGCCATGACGGGCACCGGCACGAGAGCGGCGATGTACAGCGGGACACCGGCGACGAGCAGCGGGAAGACCGTGAGCACACCGGCGATCGGCACGATGACGAAGTTCACGATGTAGCGCCGATCGCGCAGCCAGTAGACGAGGCTGCGTGCGGCGATCGCGCCGAAGGCGTTCGAGGGCAGGACCCCGTACCAGCCGAGACCGGTCCGCTCACGCGATGTCGCGGGGCGCTCGGTCATGGTGAGCAGGCGCTGCACGAGCAGGTTCCACAGCATCCACAGCGCACCGAGCGTGACGAGCGCGACGATCCCGGCGCCCCATGCGCCCGCCGTATCGCCCTCGGCGATCGCGAGCGGGAACGAGGGAATCGCCCCCAACGGGGTGAACCCGATGGTCTCGGTCACCCGGTCGACGGCATCCGGAACCCGTCCGTCCCATTCGAGGGAGGCGAGGAATACGGCCACGGGGAATGCGATCACGACGACCGCGAGAACGAACAGCGTGGTCAGCTCCCGCGAGCGACGGCCCGGCAGAAGCAGCGCGTTGAGCGCCATACCGATGCGGGCGGCGATAGCGGACGAGAGGAAGCCCACGATGGCGACGAGAACGGCGACAGGCGCCGGCGCACCGAGCTCCGTCAGCACGATCGCCAGGCAGACGGCCACGGCGAGGAGCGCGAACGACGGCACGCTCACGAGCGAGCCCAGCGCCAGGATCCACGGCATCTGCTTCACATCGACGCCGAAGATCCCGAACTTTCGCGGATCGAGCTGATCCTGGGTTCCGGTGAGCACCGGGCCGATGAGGAAGCCCAGCAGCGCCGCGGCGCCTCCGAGCACGATCACGGTCCGCGCGACCGATACCGGCGCATCGGCGAGGCTCAACAGAGCGATGCAGACGGCGATGGTCGCGGCGATCAGAGCCAGCATGCCGATGACGGTGCGCACCGCTCGGTCGCCCCGCAGGGCGCCGAGCATGAGGGCGAGCCTCAGTCGGAGAACGTGTGCAGCCATTCCAGCCCCTCCACCTCTCCGATGCCGCCCGACAGCTCCACGAAGCGCGACTCGAGCGTCTGGCCCGCACGGACCTCGTCGACCGTTCCCTCCGCCAGGACCTCTCCGTCGACGATGATCGCCACACGCGAGCAGACCCGCTCGACGAGGTCCATGCCATGGCTGGAGAGGATGACGGTTCCGCCGTGCGCGACGTAGGCGCGCAGGATGTCGAGGATGACCGCCGAGGAGACCGGGTCGACCGCTTCGAACGGCTCGTCGAGCACGAGCACGCGCGGCGAGTGGATCATGGCCCCGGCGAGCATGATCTTCTTGGTCATACCGGCCGAGTAGTCGGAGACGACGCGGCCGACGGCGTCGCCGAGATCGAAGGCGCGGATGAGGTCCGCCGTGCGCTTCTCGATGACGTCGGCGCTCAGGCTGCGCAGCAGACCGTAATAGCGCAGCAGTTGACGACCCGTCAGACGGTCGAAGGTGCGCAGGCGATCGGGCAGGACGCCCATGACGCGCTTGGCACCGAAGGAATCCTCCTTCTGGTCGATCCCGCACACGACGACCTGGCCGTCATCGGCGCGCAGGAGCCCGGCAAGGATCGACAGTGTGGTGGTCTTTCCCGCGCCGTTGGGCCCGACGATGCCGTAGAAGGATCCTGCGGGCACGGTGAGGTCGATGCCGTCGACCGCACGGTGGTCTCCGAACTCCTTCACGAGGCCGCGGATGACGACGGCGTCGGAGGCGGATGCCGGATCCGCCGTCTCCGTCACGGAGCCCGCGATCGCCTGGGCCGCGGCCTCGATGTCGTCGAGCTCGGTGCTCGCCTCGATCTCGCTCGCGTCGAGAACGGCCGTCGTGTCGGATTCGACGACGGTGAGCTCCTCGACGGGGTCCTCCGCCGGGGAGATGACGGCCTCGGCGGTCGAGGCAGCAGCATCGGCCGCCTTCTTCGCAACCGACTGCTTGCGCTTGCCTGAGCCGGACTTCTTCGCAGCGGGCTTCTTCTCCTCCGAGGTCGAGGATTCCTGCTCGTGCGCGATGTCTTCCGCCTGTGCGGTTTCTACAGCCTTCGCGACCTCCTCAGCCAGCTTCGCTTCCTCCGCGCGCCTCGCTTCTTCAGCCTGCTTCGCCTCTTCCGCGCGCTTCGCGTCCTCGAGCTTCGCGGCGTCCGCGGCCTTCTTCGCCTCTTCCGCCTTCTTCGCGGCGGCGATCTTGGCAGCGGCTGTCTTCGCCGCGGCCGTCTTCGCCGCCGTGTTCTTGGTGGCGGCGGCCTTCGTCGCCGTCTTCGCGGCAGCGGCCTTGACTGCGGTCGTCTTCGCCGCGGTGCTCTTCGCCGCGGCGGAGGTGCTTGCGGCCTTGGCCGCCGAGGTCTTCGCCGCGGCGCTCTTCGCCGCCGCAGTCTTCGCCGCGGGCGCCTTGGGCGCCGTGCTCTTGGACGCCGTGCTCTTCGCCGGCTCCGCGGTCTCGGTCGCCGTCTTCGCGGTCGTCGTCTTCTTGGTCGTCGTCTTCTTCGTCGCGGTCCGCGATGCCGTCGTCGTCGACGCGGTGCTCTTCGGCGCAGCCTTCTTCGCAGCCGGCTTCGCCGTGGTCTTCGCGGCGGTCTTCGCGGGCGCCGCCTTCTTCGTCGGCTGAGTCTTCTTCGCCGTGGATGCGGGGGCTTCGGCTGTGTCCGCCGTCACATCATCGGCAGGTTCGATCCGGTCATCAGGAGAAGCAGTCACCGTCTTACGGTATCAACGGCCCTGGTCTTTCTCCGGTCCAATCGACACAATTGGCTATGCGTGTTCGTCGGTTGTCTCCACCTGTGCGTCGGGTGTGTAGCTGATCACGAAATGGCAACAGAGGGGCCGCCCCCGGGTCGTTCCCAGCCCCCGTCGCTAGCATGAGGGCGGCACGAAGAAGTGTCTGGTCGATTAACCGGCCGTGAACACCGAAACTTTTTAGGAGTATTCGTGACTCTTCAAACCGTCATCCTCGCCGCAGGCATGGGCTCGCGCCTCGGCCGCTCGCTGCCCAAGCCGCTCACCGAGCTGAGCGACGGACGCAGCATCATGCAGCAGCAGCACGACAACATCCGTGCCGTGTTCGGCAGCGACGCACGCATCACAGCTGTTGTGGGCTACCGCGCCGAGACGATCATCGAGGCCTTCCCGTCGGCGAACTACGTGCACAACGAGCGCTATGACGAGACCAACACCTCTAAGAGCCTGCTGCGTGCCCTCGGCGCCACGGGCAAGGGCGGCGTGCTCTGGATGAACGGCGACGTCGTCTTCGACCCGCGCATCCTCGGACGCGCCATCGAGTTCATCGAGCGCGACCAGTCATTCGTGACCGTCAACACCTCCAAGGTCAGCGACGAAGAGGTGAAGTACACGGTCACGGCCGAGGGCTTCATCAATGAGTTGTCGAAGACCGTCACGGGCGGTCTCGGCGAGGCCGTGGGCATCAACTACATCTCCTCGACGCACAAGAAGGCGTTCATGCGCCAGCTGCAGCGCGTCGACGACCAGGACTACTTCGAGCGTGGCCTCGAGCTCGCGATCGCCGAGGACGGCCTGCTCCTCGAGCCGATGGACGTCTCCGACCTCTACGCCGTCGAGGTCGACTTCGCCGAGGACCTCGAGCGAGCGAACCTCTTCGTCTGATCATCGATCTGATCCGCTTCAAAAGCCGCCGGATGCTTCTTCCCGAAGCATCCGGCGGCTTTCTGCTTCTTCCCGGACTTCCGCCCGTAGTATCGCGATGATGGCCAAGAAGGTGCACAAGATCCACTCCCTCCCGGAAGACGCCCCGTGGGACAAGGGAGTGCCTCCCGTGGGTTCGCAGGAGCATCCTCTTGCGGTTCGCGGACTGGATCGCGTTCTGGCGATCCAGCGCCCGCTCGTGCTGGCCCATATCCGCAGCATCCGTCTGCGCAATCCGGATGCGACGCCCGAGCGTCTCATCCGCATTCTCGAGCGGCGATATCTCGCGGCTGTGACGACCGGTGGTGCGGCTGTGGGCGCCACGGCCGTCGTGCCCGGCATCGGCACGGGTGTCACGCTCGCTCTGTCGGGCGTGGAGACGCTGGGGTTCCTCGAATCGACGGCGCTGTTCGCGCAGTCCGTCGCCGAGGTGCACGGCATCGCGATCGAGAATCCGGATCGTGCCCGGGCGCTGGTGATGACGCTCATGCTCGGCAAGGAGGGCGTCGATCTGGTGGGCCAGCTCGCCAAACAGGCGACCGGCGGCGGGGCGTCCCGCTCGTCATACTGGGGCGAGATGGTGACGAAGTCGTTGCCGCGTGCGGCGGTCGGCCCGGTCGTCGATCAGCTCAAGACCCGGTTCGTCAAGCACTTCGCGGCTTCGGGCGGGGCGTCCGTCATCGGCAAGGCGCTCCCCTTCGGCGTGGGCGCCGCGGTCGGCGGAGCGGGCAACCATCTGCTCGGTCGGCGCGTACTGACGACCTCTCATCGCGCCTTCGGCGCAGCGCCCGCTGTTCTTCCCCCTTCGCTCGAGCCGGTCGAGGGTGCCCAGAAGATCGAGATGCGGATGCTGCGCGGGGCGCGCCAGGTCGGCGGTGCCTTCCTCGGAGCTGCGGAGAACCTCGGCCGCGGGGCAGCGTGGGCCGGGCGTCGCGCCGGAGAGATCGGGCGGGTGCGGCGAACGCCAAAGGAGCTCGACTCCTCCTCCACAGACGACGCCTCCTGAGCGGTTCTCCCCCGCCCACACCGGGGCGGCGCGGAACAGCGCCGTGACGTCGGAGATCGCTCCTAGCGTGGCCGCATGCTTCGACCGATCGACCCGACCGATATCCCTCCTCCGCCCGCCTACCGGGTGCCGTGGCGCATCGTGCGCACGGACCCTGCCCACCCCGTCGTGAGCAACGACTCGGCTGAGAGCGCGGACTTCGTGCGGGTGTTCCGCAGCGATCCGGGAGAGTGTTCGACGCAGTGGTGGGGGCAGATGCTGCCGACCGAGAACATGGAGCTGTGCCTGTGCACCGCCGACCTCGATCAGGTGGTGGTCACGATCGCCTGGTTCCGCCCGAGCGACGGCCAGGAATACGTGTGGAAGTTCGTCGGATGACGAGGCCAGCCGACTTCTCGTCGGCGCAGTTCGCGACGGAAGAGTGACGCTCCCGCCAAAGGATCGGACGACCCGTTGTGCGAGGCATCCAACGCAGGAATCATTCGCGCCGCTAGTGTGGAATCCGTGACGGACACCCCTGACCTCTCCACGACCGCCGGCAAGATCGCCGACCTCCGCGCGCGCTACAGCGAAGCGGTGGTCGGCGCCGAGACGAAGGCGAAGGAGAAGCAGCACGCCAAGGGCAAGATGACCGCCCGCGAGCGCATCGAACTCCTCGTCGACCCGGGCAGCTTCGTCGAGTTCGACGAATACGTGCGCCACCGCACCACCGCCTTCGGCATGGACCGCAACCGGCCGTACGGCGACTCCGTCGTCACCGGAACCGGCACGATCCACGGCCGCACCGTCGCCGTCTACTCGCAGGACTTCACCACCTTCGGCGGCTCGCTCGGCGAGGTCTCCGGCGACAAGATCATCAAGATCATGGAGTTCGCGCTCCAGGGCGGCATGCCGATCATCGGCATCCTCGACTCGGGTGGAGCCCGCATCCAGGAGGGCGTGCTGGCCCTCAGCAAGTACGGCGAGATCTTCCGCCTCAACACGCGCTCCTCGGGCGTCATCCCGCAGATCTCCATCATCATGGGCCCGGCCGCCGGCGGCGCCGTCTACGGTCCCGCCCTTACCGACTTCGTCATCATGGTCGACAAGACCAGCCAGATGTTCGTCACCGGCCCCGACGTCATCAAGACCGTCACCGGCGAGGACGTCGGCATGGAGGAGCTCGGCGGAGCCCTCACCCACAACACCCGCTCGGGCGTCGCGCACTACCTCGCCGATGACGAGGACGATGCGATCGACTACGCGCGCACCCTGCTCGGGCACCTCCCCGACAACAACCTCTCGGATGCTCCCGACTACACGAGCGCCTTCGAGTGGGAGACGACCGACTCCGACCGTGTCATGAACACGATCATCCCCGACTCGGCGAACCAGCCCTACGACATCCACACCGTCATCGACCACGTGATCGACGACGACTTCCTCGAGGTGCAGCCGCTGTTCGCCCCGAACATCGTCATCGGCTTCGGCCGCATCGAAGGACGCTCGGTCGGCATCATCGCCAACCAGCCCTCGCAGATGGCCGGAACGCTCAACATCGAGGCCGGCGAGAAGGCCAGCCGCTTCGTGCGCTTCTGCGACGCGTTCTCCATCCCGATCGTCACCCTCGTCGACGTGCCCGGCTACCTGCCCGGCACCGACCAGGAGTGGACCGGCGTCATCCGCCGCGGCGCGAAGCTCATCTACGCCTACGCCGAGGCCACCGTGCCCATGGTCACGGTGATCCTGCGCAAGGCGTACGGCGGCGCATACATCGTCATGGGCTCCAAGCAGCTCGGCGCCGACGTCAACCTCGCCTGGCCCACCGCCGAGATCGCGGTCATGGGCGGCCAGGGAGCGGTCAACATCCTCTACCGCGGCGAGATCCGCAAGGCCGAGGAGAACGGCGAAGACGTCGCCGCTGTGCGCAGCAAGCTCGCCGCCGAATACACGTACGGCGTCACCTCGCCCTTCCTCGCCGCCGAACGCGGCGAGATCGACGGCATCATCGAACCCGCCAACACCCGCGTCGCCATCGCGAAGGCTCTGCGGTCCCTCCGCGGCAAGCGCCAGGAGCTGCCGCCGAAGAAGCACGGGAACATCCCGCTGTGACCGAGCCCGACAAGACCCCCGACGTTCGTCTCATCCGCGGAAACGCGAATGAGGAGGAGATCGCCGCGCTCATCGCCGTCGTCACCGACGCTTATGAGCGAGAGGCGGCAGCCGCCGTCATCGACGAGCCGGTCGTCTCCGCATGGGATCGCACCCGCAGGCCCCTGCGCACGCCGGTTCGCCGGGACATCCCCTGGGGACGCTTCTCCGGCTGAGCGGATGCTCTCAGCAGGCGCTCAACGATCCGCGAGGCGCGGGTTCGTGAAGCGGAGCGTCATGATCTGGAACGGGCGCAGGGACAGCGAGACGTCGCGCGCCGTCGCCGACACGATCGTGCCGTCGTCGGCGCTCCTTTCGAGCACATCGCTCTCGATGACCTCGTCGAACGCGAATCCGGTGGACAAGCTCACCACCGCCCGGCCGCCGTGCACCTCGTAGAGCCGCACGATCAGGTCCCCGCTTCGATCCTCGGCCAGCTTCACCGCCTCGACGATCACGGCGTCCGTCGACAGCGTGACGAGAGGCTCCACCGGGCGGGCCCCGCGCACGGCGCGCGGAGGAAGATTCAACCGGTACCCCTCCTCGACAGCATCCGCGATGCCGGCATCCGGCCGAACACTGACACGGAACGTGTGCTCGCCCTGGTCCGCCTCCGGATCGGGATACAGCGGCGCACGCAGCAACGACAGCCGCACCACCGTCATGCTCCCCCCGCCTGAGCGCGGTGCCCGGGCGATGTCATGGCCATAGGTGGCATCGTTCGCCACCGCGACTCCGAAGCCGCTCTCCCCCACATGCACCCAGCGGTGCGCCACGGTCTCGAAACGCGCCATGTCCCACGAGGTATTGGCGTGCGTCGGCCGGTGCACATGACCGAACTGGATCTCCGACGCCGCCCGCTCCGCATGCACATCCAGGGGGAAGGCCAGCTTCAGCAGCTTCTGCCGCTCATGCCAGTCGACCGTCGTCTCGATGTCCAGAGCCTGCGCGCCCGCCTCGAGGGTGAGGGTCTGCGTGATCCGCGTGGCC
This sequence comes from Microbacterium sp. GXF6406, assembly GCF_054798215.1. Taxonomy (NCBI): domain Bacteria; kingdom Bacillati; phylum Actinomycetota; class Actinomycetes; order Micrococcales; family Microbacteriaceae; genus Microbacterium; species Microbacterium sp. GXF6406. Next base: position 59,911 of record NZ_JBSJZH010000006.1, read on the forward strand.
CCCCGGCCGCGGATCACGCAGACGATAGCCGCGGTGGGATGCGAGACGATCGCGACGGACTCCGCCTCGACCAGGTCGATGACATGGCGGCGGTAGTTCTCGTCGATGTCCCAGGCGTCCCACTGCGCAGGCGTATCGCGGTGCAGCTGAAGCAGATTCCCCTTCTCTCCCGGCGCGATCGCATTGCGTCCGCTCGGTCGGCCGATGAGCGCGGTCACGAGACCCGCGTCATCGATCCTGACCTCCAGGTGCTCATTCATCAGCACGATCCCATCGGCCGTGCGCACCGCACGAGCAGGGGAAACGGCATCCGGCGACCGACGGGAGACCGACATCCCCGCGGCTCCTCCCCGCGCCAGCGGCCCGGCATTCGCGACGAGCTCGACCTCGCCCTCGCCCACGAGCTCGCTCAGCGCTTCCTTGCTGAGCGCCTCCGTCTGCTCGAGAACCTCCGCATAACGCTGCTCGGCCTCACGGTGCACCCAACCGATCGACGTGCCGGGCAGGATGTCATGGAACTGGTACAGCAGCACGCTCTCCCACAGGCACCGGAAATCGTCATAGGGGTACGGCGCGCCGCGCAGCGCCGCCATCGTCGCCCACAGCTCCGCCGTGCGCAGCTCATGCTCGCTGCGCCGATTACCGCGCTTCATGCGCGCCTGCGACGTGTACGTGCCGCGATGGAACTCGAGATACATCTCGCCCGACCACACGGGCGGATTCGGATACTCCGCCTCCGCCGCCGTGAAGAACCGCTCCGGGCTCGACAACTCGACCTGCGGCGACCCCTCCAGCGAGCGCAGCCGCGCGGCCGCCGCCAGCATCTCGCGGTTCGGCCCGCCACCGCCATCGCCGTACCCGAAGGGCACGAGCGAGGTGTTCGCCTCCCCCTTCTCCGCATACTGCCGCTCGGCGCGAGCCAGATCCGCCGAGGAGAGATCCGACGAGTACGTATCGACCGGAGGGAAATGCGTGAAGATGCGCGACCCGTCCAGGCCTTCCCACCAGAACGTGTGGTGCGGCATCCGATTCGTCTCATTCCACGACATCTTCTGCGTCAGCATCCAGCGTGCCCCGGCCGAGCGCGCGATCTGCGGGAGCGCCGCGGAATAGCCGAATGAATCCGGCAGCCAGACTTCCTGCGTCGACACGCCGAACTCCTCATCGAAGAAGCGCGACCCGTGCAGGAACTGGCGTACGAGCGACTCCCCGCCGGGAAGGTTCGTGTCGCACTCGACCCACATGCCTCCGACGGGGACGAAGCGCCCGGCGGCCACGGCCCCGCTCACCCGTTCGAACAGTTCGGGCTGGGCCTGCTTCAGCCAGGCGTACTGCTGAGCGGAGGATGCAGCGAAGACGAAATCATGCTCCTGCTGCAGCGACAGCACGTTGGAGAAGGTGCGCGCGATCTTGCGCTGCGTCTCGCGCACCGGCCACAACCAGGCCGAATCGATGTGCGCATGACCGATGGCATGAACCCGATGGGCGGAGCCGGATGCCTCGGAGGCGAGCACTCGCGCGAGCGCCGCCCGCGCGTCCGATGCGCTGCCGGAGATGTCGTCCGGGTTGGCGGCGTCGACCATGCGCTCCAGCGCGCGGAGGATCTCCGCGCGCCGGGTCGATTCGGCCGGCAGCTCGTCCACCACTCCGAGGAGGACCGTGGCGTCCTGAAACAGCTCCCACACCGCGGTGTCGCGGATGGCGACATCGGCCCGGCGGAAAACATACAGCGGGTCCGTTCCCGCCGTCGCCGGGTCTCCCAGTGCGGTCGGACGGAATTCTCGGAAGCCCTCTGCCAGGTCGGGATTCGCCGCCGCCTCGAGATAGAACTCGAAGTCGCTGCCCGGCACGCCGTCCAGCGGCACGTGGGCATTGCGCGGCTCGATGGCCTTCACGATCGCCCCATCGGGGCGGTACACGGTGCCCTCGGCCTGGAAGCCGGGCTCGGCCGGAGTGAACCCGAGGTCTATGAGGAGCTCGGCGGGTGATGCTGCCGGTACCGTTCCCCGAAGCCGTATCCACGTCGTACCCCACGGCCGTCCCCAGCTCGTCCCGACGACGAAAGGTTCGTAGACCTTCTGCACCGCTTCAGAGAACGGTACCGGTTCCCCCGGCACCTCCCAACTCGCGAGAGTCAGCGGCGCGAGATCCATGTGCATGTTCGGGCGCAATCGCTCGGATATGAAGCGTCGGACGCGAGCTTCCCCGAGGGCGAACATGTCATGCATTCGGCAACGAACTCCAATGCGAGGTGATGACAGATAGTCAATCGATTGGATTTACCCCTGTCAAGACCATCTTTTGGATGGACGGGGTTCAAGAATCAAGGAGCAGTGCGGATGCTCGGGGCGTGAGGATCTCGTCGAGCACCAGGCACCCGGCCCCGATCGCCCCGACCTCCTCGCCGACAACTGTTCCCGACACCGGGAGACCACGAACCGCCCGCGTCGCGCTCTGCGCCTCCAGAAGCACCGGCAGCACCCGGAGCGCCGTGCGCTCCGCCCGGCTCCAGAACGGTCCGCCCAGCACGACCCGGTCGACATCCAGCATGTTCGTCAGGGACGAGACCAGCACCGAAAAATGCCCGATGGCCTCCTCGAGGATCCGCAGCGCGGGTTGCTCCCCCGCGTCGGCCTGCGCGCACAGCTGGGTGAAGCGCGCATCGACGACCGCGGGCGCATCCGCCTCGGGGGTTGCGCCGAAGAGCCCGGCGTGCTCGGCACGCTGCACGATCGCCGCGGGTGTGCAGACGACATCGACGCATCCGCGGCGGCCGCAGGCGCATGCCGGACCATCCGGATCGACGATGATGTGCCCGACCTCGCCGACATTCCGCGAAGCCCCCCGCACCACATCGCCGTCGATCACGAGCGCGGTGCCGATACCGCTGCCGAGATAGACGAAGAGGAACGATCCGCTCGAGGGATCATCGCCCCTCCACAGCTCGGCCACCGCCGCCGCCGTCGTGTCCTTTTCGAGCGTGACATCGATCCCGGTGGCCGCGGCCAGAGCGTCCCGCAACGGCACGCGATGCCAGGAGTGGAGTTTGGGCGGGTCGATCACCGTGCCCCGTTCGGCGTCCAGGGGCCCCGGCGCCGCGACGCCGATCCCGGCGACGCCATCAGTCGTGATGCCCGCCCCCCTGATCAGATCGGCGACACCATCGGCCATGGCAGTGATCAGCTGATCGGCAGTGCCCGGAGGCGTCCTGCGCGCATCATCGGCGATCACGGACCCTGCGAGGTCCAGGAGCACGAAGGTCATCGTCGTCGGATCCAGATGAACCCCGATCGACAACCGGCTCCCGGCGTTCAACCGCAGCGTCGTGCGCGGCTTCCCGGGGCCGCTGATCGTGCGGCCCGCCTCATCGATCAGACCATCGGCAATGAGACGACGGGTGATGTTCGTCACCGTCTGGGCCGAGAGCCCGGTCGTCTCCACGAGTTCGGTGCGGCTGAGCCCCTCACCCGAACGACGGATCGCCTCGAGGATCACGGACTGATTGAAGTCGCCCATCTTCGGCAGGTTCGTTCCGCGTCGGCGCAAAGTCACGCCCCCATCATGCCCCAGCGGGAGCGGATGCGCGGAAAAGAAATTTTGTCCCCCAAAATACCTACAGACATTGCTCTTGCGCTCGTGCAGACTGGCGTCAACGCCTCGCGTTCGTTCGGTCTCTCTGCCCCAGGGTAGGCAGACGAAGATCGACCAAAGCGGTCAGTTTTCGGGTAACTGATCGCACCTGGCGAGGGGCAGGCGACTACGCCGCCCCTCGCCCATCTCCTTCGTGATTCAGCGCATGCGCGTGATCTCGTGCCACAGGTCGACCGAATCCTCATCGGCGGACTCCAGCACACCGGACCGCCCGACGACCGTTACGGCCATGCGCTCATCGCGGGCCGCACGGATGATGATCCGCGCGCTGGATGCCTCGCCCAGCACGCCGGCGAGCTCGTCGCGGATCTCCGAGCGCCGCTGCTCGTCGAGGCCGTCGAGGCCTCCCTCATCGAACACCGTCACCACGGCCCCCCGCATGCGCGCGGCATTGATCGACTCGCGCACCGCTTCGTTGAGCAGGCTCGCCCCGCGCAGTTCGTCGCGCAGACGCCCCTCGGCCATCCGAGCGGCCTCGCGCTCCGCGTCATCGAGATGCCCGCGAGCAGCGACCGTGCGGGCAAGGACCGGTCCGGCGACGTCGAGCGCGTATTGCACGCGCAGGCGACGCTCCCGCTGCCGCACGAGCTGCGTCGCATGCCAGGAGGACACGGCGCGCTGGATGTCGGCGAGATGCTCGGTGTCGCGCACCGCGCGATCCCAGAACAGCACGAGCAGGTGCGCGACGAGCGTCCACATGATCGAGCCGACGAGACCGAACTCCAGCGCCACCGTGACCCCCAGATGCACCGAGGATCCGATGACGAGGGCGACGAGCACCAACCACCCCTCGATGCTCCGGCGCCGGACGATGCACACGACGGCGAGGACGCCGAGCGCCCCGATGTACCACGTCGCGAACGGCGCGGTGAGGGACTCGGGCGCCAGCGAAGCGCTGACCATCGTCGGAATCGCCGTCCCCGCGATGACCGCGACGATGCCCCAGAACAGCGGCATCCGTGCGCCGTCGGAGGCGTCGACGAGCGTCACCGCCAGGATCACGACGAGATAGAGGAGGATTGCGGCGATCATCAGCAGCGGCGCCGTCGGCTGAACCGTCCACCACACGGCGCGTGCGGCGAAGTAGACGGAGAAGCCGACGGCCAGAGCCGTGGCGACCGTGCGCACGGAGAGGTTCATGCGCGCTCCCATTTCAGCCAGACCGTCGTACCCGTGGCATCCGAATCGATGCGGGCCGTGCCCGCGACGCCCGCCATGCGGGCGATGATCGACGCACGGATGCCGAGTCGATCCTCACGGATCCGGGCGAGGTCGAACCCCGTGCCCGTATCGGAGACGGCGACCGTCACACCCGAGGTCTCGCCCGAAGACACGGAGACGTGGAGCCCGCGCCCCTGCGCGTGCGTGAGCGCATTTCCGATCGCCTGCCGCGCGGCGAGCACGATGGCGCGTGCGGCGCGGCCCGGAACCGTCACGGGATCACCGCACGCCTCCACGCTCGCATCCGCTCCGAGCTCGGACAGCGTCCGCCGCAGCTCGGCGATCATCTGCACGGTCGAGACCGGCTCGTCGCTGCCCTCCTCGGCAGAGAGCGCCTCGGCGTTCGCGAGCCGGGTCAGCGCTTCCCGAGCCATCGCCACCGACAGTTCGCGCGCGCGATCCGTGTCGGCGCGCTCCACGGCGATCAGCGCGGCGAGCACGCTGTCATGCATGAGTGCGGCCAGCTCGACGCGCTCCTCCTCGGCCGCAGCAGCCGCCGCAGCCGCCGCATAGGAGGCGACCGCCTGGCCGCGCACCTCGTCAACGCCCGCGGCGACCGAGCGGAACATCCACCCGAGGGCGAGCAGCACGATGCCGAGGATGAGGGTGAAGGTGACGTCGAAGGCGTTCATCGTCCAGCACCGGGTGGAGAAGTCCCCCTCGGCCAGCCGGACTGCGCCATAGATGAGCGGCACGGCGATCGCCCAGATGAGCTGCCCCCAGAGCCGGAAGGCGAGAACCGCCGCCACGACGCCGACGTTGACGAGGAAGAAGATCCATGGTTGACCGCCCTCCCTGCCGCTCGTGCCCACGACGAACGGCCAGCAGGAGAGCGCCACGACGTAGACCACCGCGAAGATTCCGGCGGCCATGCCCACGAACCGCCCCAGCACGCAGGCGGCGAGCATGCCGATCAGCGGCGCATAGACGGCCACGAGCAGCACGATGTATCCGAGATCCACGCCTTGTGAGCTGCCGGCGATCGCCGCCACCAGCCCCTGCGCTCCCAGCAGCGTCGATCCGATCGCTACGACCGTGGCGAGGATGCGCTCCATGCGCTTGGCCGTGAACCGCTCGAAGGCCGTCTCCGCCGTTCCCGGTGACGGGATCTGGCTCCAGGCCTGCTCGAGCGTCGCCTCAGTCGCCACTCGATGATCCATCGACGAGCATGATGCCGTCTTCCACCGCCCGGCGCAGCAGTTCGATCTTCGTGCGCGCGGGACGCCCGACCTCGACGTACTTCACCCGAACACGCGTGATGTTCTCCTTCGCCGTGGAATAGGCCACGCCCAGTCGCTCGGCGACGACCTTCAGCGGCAGCCCCGCCGCATACAGCCGCAGGACCTCCCGCTCGCGCACGGAGAGCTGCGCGTCCGCGAACGCCCGGTCGCCGTCGACGGCACTGGCCCATTCGACGTTGTTGAGCGCCTCGCCCCCGGCGACCGTGCGGATGGCTCCGAGCACATCGTCGAGGGAGGAGGATTTGCTGACCACTCCCGCGGCTCCCGCCGCGAGCGCCTCGCGGACCGCAGCCGGCCGGTCGGCGACGCTGTGGATGACGACGGCGGCGCCGTCGGCGACGAGTCGGCCGACGTTCTCGGTCACGGTCGTGCCGTCGCCGAGCGTCAGATCGAGCACGATCACATCAGCCGGCTGCACCCCCGCCTCGCGCCGCCACGCCAGGTAGGAGTTGACGGTGCTTCCGGAGAAAACAACCTCTTGAGAGCCGTCGCGCTCACAGGCCAGCTCGAGCCCGAGGCGGACGGACTCGTGGTCATCGATGAGGGCGATCCTGCTCATAGCCCCCAGTCTATCGATTCCCTGTGAACTCATGCCGTCAGCAGGGCGACGACCTCGAAGTGATGGGAGTGCGGGAACAGGTCGAAGGCCTCGAGCGAGGCGACGTTCCATCCGAGCTCGCGGAAGGTGCCGAGGTCGCGCGCCAGCGCCACCGGGTCGCAGGCCACATAGGTGATCGCCTGCGGCTTCAGAGCATGGATGCCGTCGACCACGGCGCGACCGGCGCCCGCGCGGGGCGGATCGAGGACCACCGCGCCGACCTTCGTGTCCCCCGAGAACCCGTCGAGGTACCGGTCGACCCGCGCCGTGACCGCGGCGACGTCGACGTCTTCGAGATTGTGCTTGGCGTGCTCGGTCGCACGTCGACTCGACTCGACCGTGACGATCTGGCGCGCACCGAGATCCGCGAGAGTGGCGGCGAACAGGCCGACCCCGCCATAGAGGTCCAGGTGGGTGAGCTCCGGGTCGACGCGGTCGGCGAGCGTGCGGCGCACCGCGGCATCGAGCGTCTCCGCCGCGCGCGGGTGCACCTGCCAGAAGCCGTCCGCATCCACGCGGAAGGCGCGCTCGCCCACACGTTCGATGATGACGTCGGCAGGCTGGCGCTTGCCCTTCTCCGGGCGGCGGATGACGTGGACCTGCTGGTCCGCGGACTGCACGAGGTCGATGCGGCCGGGCTTGGCGTTCTTCTGCGACAGCGCTTCGGCGGCCACACGGCGGCGGGCCAGCGGGTGCGAGCTCACCGGGATCACACGGTGGCTGCGGGCTGCGAAGGGCCCGACGATGCCGTCGTCGTCGACGTGCAGGGAGACGCGCGTTCGCCATCCCGTGCCGTCGCCCTCGTCGACGGCCTGAACCTCGGGCGCCGTCAGCCCCGCACCGGCGAACTTGTCGAGGGCCTCCTGCAGCACTTGCCGCTTGAGCGTGCGCTGATGCGACAGCTCGATGTGTCCGAGGTCGGCTCCACCGGCACGATCCTCGGGCGCGCGCGAGACGTCGGCCTCGGGCCACACGTGTGCTCGTCGGTGCGGAGAGGGCTCGAGCACCTCGACCGTCTCGCCGCGCCAGAACTTCTTCTTGGCCGCGGCCTCGGCGCTCGAGCCGGGCGCGGGATCCGTGATGCGCACGCGCACGCGCTCACCGGGGATCGCGTCGGAGACGAACACCACGCGCCCCTCGTGACGAGCGATGAACGTGCCGCCATGGGCGATACCGGTGATGTCGAGGTCGAGCAGCTGGCCCGAAGAGGAAGTCATCCCTCCAGGATCCCACGTCTGTTCGGACATTGCCTGCATGCGGCGCTCTACGCTGGAGGAATGCAGGTCTGCCTCGCTTCCACCTCCCCCGCCCGTCTCATGCTGCTGCGCCAGGTCGGGATCGAACCGATCACGCGAGCCCCCGAGACGGATGAGGATGCCGTGGCCGCCGCAGCGGCGGCCGAACGCGGCGGCCGCCTCCCCCCGGCCGACATGGTCCTCCTCCTCGCCCGCGCGAAAGCGGCTGATGTCGCGGAGCGCCTCGTGACGCAGCACCCTGATTTCGACGGCATCGTGATCGGCGGCGATTCGATGTTCGCCCTCGATGGCCGCGTCTACGGCAAGCCGTACACCGCGGAGGAGGCGACCCGCCGCTGGCGCGACGAGATGCGCGGAGCGACCGGCATCCTCCACTCCGGCCACTCCGTCTTCCGTCTGACCCCGGGCTCGGCGCCGGTCGAGGCGACCGCCGTGGCCGAGGCATCCGTCACCTTCGCCGCTGACGTCACCGACGCCGAGATCGATGCCTACGTGGCCTCGGGCGAACCGTTGCACGTCGCCGGAGCATTCACCGTCGATAGCCTGGGCGGCGCGTTCATCACGCGCGTCGAGGGCGATCCCTCGACCGTCGTGGGCATGTCGGTCTCGACGCTGCGTTCCTTGACCCGCGAGCTCGGCGTCGCCTGGACCGATCTGTGGTCGTAGACATCCCTCTACGTTTTTGCGTCTTTCTTGTCGAGAGTACTCAAAGGGATCAGCCCTGATCTCGATAGGCTGACACTCATGCCAATCGAGAAGGTGCTCATCGCCAACCGCGGAGAGATCGCCGTACGCATCATCCGCGCCGCTCGTGATTCGGGGATCTCCTCGGTCGCCGTATACGCCGATCAGGATCGTGACGCCCTGCACACGCGCCTGGCCGATGAGGCCTACTCGCTCGACGGCGAGACGAGCGCTGCGACCTACCTGCAGATCGACAAGATCCTCTCCGTGGCCCGCCGCGCCGGAGCCGATGCCATTCACCCCGGTTACGGATTCCTCGCCGAGAACGCAGACTTCGCCCGCGCCGTCATCGGCGCCGGCTTGATCTGGATCGGCCCCTCGCCCGAAGCCATCGAATCGCTCGGCGACAAGGTCACGGCGCGTCAGGTCGCCGAGAAGGTCGGCGCACCGCTCGCCCCCGGCACGCCCGGCCCCGTCGAGAGCGCCGACGAGGTCATCGCCTTCGCGGAGGAAGTCGGCCTCCCCATCGCCATCAAGGCCGCCTACGGCGGCGGCGGACGCGGCCTCAAGGTCGCCCGCGAGCTCGACGAGGTCGCCGAGCTCTTCGAATCGGCCACCCGCGAGGCCGTCGCCGCCTTCGGACGCGGCGAGTGCTTCGTCGAGAAGTACCTCGACAAGCCGCGTCACGTCGAGACCCAGTGCCTGGCGGATGCCGCGGGCAACGTCGTCGTCATCTCCACCCGCGACTGCTCGCTGCAGCGCCGCCACCAGAAGCTCGTCGAGGAGGCCCCCGCGCCGTTCCTCACGGATGACCAGAACGCCCAGCTGTACGCGGCGTCCAAGGCCATCCTCCAGGAGGTCGGCTACGTGGGAGCCGGAACATGCGAGTTCCTCATCGGCGCGGACGGCACCGTGTCGTTCCTCGAGGTGAACACCCGCCTCCAGGTCGAACACCCCGTCTCCGAGGAGATCACCGGTATCGACCTGGTGCGCGAGCAGTTCCGCATCGCCGCCGGCGGCACCATCGATTACGACGACCCGACGCCGCAGGGCCACTCCTTCGAGTTCCGCATCAACGGCGAGGACCCGGGCCGCGGATTCCTCCCCCAGCCCGGCCCCATCCACGTCTTCAAGACGTTCGGAGGCCCCGGCATCCGCCTCGACTCCGGCGTCACCGCCGGCGACGCCGTCTCGGGCGCCTTCGACTCGCTGCTGGCCAAGATCATCGTCACTGGCCGCACCCGCGCCGAGGCCCTCGAGCGCTCGCGTCGGGCCCTTGAGGAATTCGAGGTCGCGGGGCTGCCGACCGTGCTGCCCTTCCACCGCAAGGTCGTCAGCGACCCCGCCTTCACCGCCGAGAACGGCGAGTTCGGCGTCTTCACCCGCTGGATCGAGACCGAGTTCGACAACGACATCCCCGCCTGGGACGGCGAGCTCGAGGCGCCGGCCGAGGCCGAGAGCCGTCACACGGTCGTCGTCGAGGTCGCCGGAAAGCGACTCGAGGTGAGCCTGCCCGACCGTGTGACGGTCGCCGCCGGCGCCGTCGGACGTCCCGCGGCCGTCCCGCCGTCGCGCCGCAATCACACCATGCAGGTGTCCTCCAGCGCTTCCGGCGACGCGGTCAAGTCCCCCATGCAGGCCACGATCGTCAAGCTCGCCGTCGAGGAGGGCCAGGAGGTCGTCAAGGGCGACCTCGTCGTCGTCCTCGAGGCGATGAAGATGGAGCAGCCCCTCCAGGCGCACAAGGACGGCGTGATCGGCAACATCAACGCCGAACCCGGCGCGACCATCGCCGCCGGACACCAACTGCTCACCATCAGCTGATCCGCCGGCCAGCCAAACGCCGAGACCCCGCTTTACCGACGAGACCCCGTCTTGCCCTCGCTGGTAGGACGGGGTCTCGTCGTTGTGACGGGGGCTCGACGCCGGCACCCTCTACTGTGGGCTCTGACACCGGATTTCGGGCAGAGGGGGCACCGTGACCGAGGTAGACGAGCTGCGACGCAGATTGGCCGTGCTCGAGCAGGAGAACGAGCTGTTGCGCTCCGCGGCGAAGGGCGGGGGTGCGCGCGCCGGCCGCGGCCGCGCCGCCCTCTCGTTCATCCTGATCGCCATCGCGCTGGTTCTGGCACCGGTCGCGGCGCTGGGCAGCTGGGCGCGAATGCAGCTGGTCGACACGGACCGGTTCGTCGCGACGTTCGCGCCGTTGGCCGAGGATGCCTCGGTGCAGGCCTTCGTCGCCGATGAGGTGACCGCGGCGATCATCGAGCAGATCGACGTCGATGCCCTCGTCGGCGAAGTCTTCGACGGCGTACGAGAGCTCGGCATGCCGCCGAAGGCATCCGCGGCGCTGAGCCTGTTGGAGGGGCCCGCGGCTCAGGGCGTGCAGACGCTGATCGGCGACGTCGTCGTGCAGGTCGTCGCCTCCCCCGCGTTCGCCGAGGTATGGGCGGGCTCGCTGCGCATCACCCACGCGAATGCCGTCGCGCTCATCCAGGGCGATCCCGCGGCCGCCGTGCAGCTCGCCGAGGACGGCACCCTATCGCTGCAACTCGACGTGATCGTCTCGACGGTGAAGGCGCAGCTGATGGACCGTGGCGTCGGCTTCGCGGACTTGATCCCGCGGATCGACCGGGAGATCCCGATTCTTCAGGCGGATGCCCTGATCCTCGCGCGCACCGTGTACACCGTCGCCGTCACAGCGGGTTATTGGATGCCGTGGGTCGTTCTCGCGCTGCTCATCGCCGGAGTGGCGATCGCACGACGCCCGGTGCACGCCCTGGCCTGGACCGCGGGGCTCCTCGCCGCGACATTCGCGCTGTTCGCCGCCGCGCTCGGGGTCGGACGGCTGTTCTTCATCCAGACGATGAGCCCCGCCATCATGCCGGAGTCCGCTGCCACCGCGCTCTTCTCACAGGTGACGCTGCTGCTGAGGTCGACCGCGGTCGCTCTCGCCGTGCTCGCCGCATTCATCGCTCTCGGCGCCTGGTTCGCCGGATCCACCGTCGCCGCCCGCAGGCTCCGTCGCGCGGCGGCTCACGGCAGCGCGGCCCTGCGGGACGCCGGCGAACGCCACGGCATCACGACCGGACGCGTCGGCCGCTTCGTCGAACGCTGGCGCGCGGCGATCATCGTCATGATCCTCGCCCTCACCGTGGTCCTGATCTTCTCGGCCCCGACCACGGTGGGATCGGTCATCGGCATCGTGATCGGTGCGTCTGTCGCCTTCCTGTTCGTGGAACTCGTGCGCCGACCCGCGGATCCGACCCCGGAATCGGCCGATCGCTGATCAGCTCATGTTGACGAGGTGCATCGCGCGCGAGGCATCCGTGATACTCGAGGACAGCGACGGGTACGCCGCGAACACGCGCGAGACCTGGTCGACCGTCAAACGACGCTCGACGGCGACCGCGATCGGGTAGATCAGCTCCGACGCCTTCGGCGCGACGATCACACCGCCGATCACCGTGCCCGACCCCTTTCGGGCGATCAGCTTGACGAACCCGTCCTTGATGCCCATCATCTTCGCGCGGGGGTTGGCCGCGAGCGGCAGCTTGTAGACGAGCCCGTCGACGACGCCGTCCTCGACGTCCTGCTCGCCGTGACCGACCGTGGCGATCTCGGGCGCCGTGAAGATGTTCGAGGTGATCTTGATCTTCTCCAGCGGGATCACGATGTCGCCCAGGGCGTGGAAGACGGCCGTGCGGCCCTGCATGGAGGCGACGGATGCCAGGGGGAAGAAGTTCGTGCAGTCGCCGACCGCGTAGATGTTCGGCACGGAGGTGCGCGCGACCTTGTTCACGCGCACGTGACCGGACTCGGTCAGCTCGACGCCGGCGTCCTCCAGGCCGATCTCGGCCGTGTTCGGGATCGATCCGACAGCCATGAGGCAGTGGCTGCCCTCGACGACCCGACCATCCGCGAGGGAGACCTTCACCCCCGTCTCGGTGCGCTCGACGAGGTCCGCGCGCGACTTCGACAGCACGGTCATGCCGCCGCGCTTGAAGACCTTCTCGAGCACGCGGGCCGCGTCCTGGTCGGAACCGGGCAGCACCTGGTCGCGGCTGGAGACGAGCGTCACCTTGGCGCCGAGGTTCATGTAGGCCGAGGCGAACTCCGCACCCGTCACTCCGGAGCCCACGACGATCAGATGCTCGGGAAGAGCCTTCATGTCGTACAGCTGCGTCCAGGTGAGGATGCGCTCCCCATCGGGCTTCGCGGAATCGAGCTCGCGCGGCGATGCACCCACCGAGACGACGATGGTGTCGGCCTCGACGCGGTCGAAGTCGGTGCCGCCGGGGCCGGTGGCGACGATAATGGCGTTCGTGCCCTCGAGGCGCCCATGACCGGAGATGATGCGCACGCCCGACTCGATGAGCGTCGTGCGCATGTCCTCGGACTGCTGACCGGCCAGCGCGATGAGCCGCTTGTTGACCGCGGCGAGGTTGATCGCGATCTCCGGCTTGAGCGGCTTGCCCTTGTCGCCCTTCGCGTAGAACTGGACGCCCAGATCGCTCGCCTCCGCGATGGCGACAGCGGCATCGGCCGTCGCGATGAGGCTCTTCGAGGGCACGACGTCGGTGAGGACGGCAGAGCCGCCGACGCCGACGCGCTCTACCAGGGTCACCTCCGCACCGAGCTGAGCCGCGGCGAGCGCCGCTTCATAACCGCCGGGACCGCCGCCGAGGACGGCGACGCGCTGAGTGCGCTCGAAAGGAGTGGAAGCCATATCCCCATTCTCCCGCAATCCTCGCTGAGAACCCGCCATCTTCCTTAGAGTGGAACCATGACCGACATTCATGACAACCCTCTCGATGCGCCGAACGCGGACCCGTTCGAGATCGCAGCTCGCGCCGCCGCAGACATCGCGCGGCTCACCGGCGTCGAGAACCACGACATCGCCCTCACGCTCGGCAGCGGCTGGGGCAAGGCCGCCGAGCTCATCGGCGAGACGATCGCGACGATCCCGGCCACCGAGGTCACCGGCTTCTCGAAGCCCGCGCTGGCCGGCCACGTCGGAACCCTCCGCAGCATCCGCACCCCCGGGGGCAAGAACGTCCTCGTGATCGGCGCACGCACGCACTACTACGAGAACCACGGCGTCCGCCGCGTCGTGCACAGCGTGCGCACCGCCGCCGCGACCGGGGCGAAGATCATGGTGCTCACCAACGGCGCCGGGGGCGCCCGCGAGAGCTGGAAGCCCGGCCAGCCGGTGCTCATCAGCGACCACATCAACCTCACGGCCGACTCGCCGCTCGAGGGCGCGACGTTCATCGACCTGACGGATCTGTACTCGACCCGCCTGCGCGATGTCGCCCGCACGATCGATCCCTCGCTCGACGAGGGCGTCTACACGCAGTTCCGCGGACCGCACTACGAGACCCCGGCCGAGGTGCAGATGGCCAAGAAGATGGGCGGTGACATCGTCGGCATGTCGACGGCCCTGGAGGCGATCGCCGCCCGTGAGGCCGGCATGGAGATCCTCGGCTTCTCGCTGATCACGAACCTCGCCGCCGGCATCCAGAAGACCCCGCTCAGCCACACCGAGGTGATCGAGGCCGGTCAGGCCGCCGAACCGGTGATCTCCGCACTGCTGGCCCGTGTCGTGGAGGCCCTGTGAGCGAGCAGACCCAGATCCGCCTCTCCCAGGCGCGCGCCTGGTTACGCCAGGACCCGGATGCCGAGACCCGCGACGAGCTGGCCGCGATCATCACCCGGGCCGGTGCCGGCGAGGCCGCAGCCCTCGCCGATCTCGACGATCGTTTCGCCACGCGCCTCGCCTTCGGCACCGCCGGGCTCCGCGGCGAGCTGGGTGCGGGCAGCAACCGCATGAACCGGGTGCTCGTCGCCCAGGCCGCGGCCGGATTCGCCGGATATCTCATCGAGCACGCGGCGGGCCCCGCACCGACCGTCGTGATCGGTTACGACGGCCGCCGCAACTCGCGCCGCTTCGCGCTCGACTCGGCGGAGGTCTTCGCCGGTGCGGGGCTGCGGACAATCCTGCTGCCGCGCCTGCTGCCGACGCCCGTGCTCGCCTTCGCCGTGCGCTACTTCGGCGCGGACGCGGGCGTCATGGTCACCGCCAGCCACAACCCGCCCAACGACAACGGCTACAAGGTGTACCTGGGCGGCGCCGATGGCGGCTCCCAGATCGTGGCACCCGCGGATGCGGAGATCGCCGCCCACATCCAGCGCATCGCCGACGCGGGCGACATCGGCGCTCTCGCCCGTTCGCAGGATTACGAGGTCGCCGGGGAGAGGGTCGTCGAGGCGTACGTCGCGGCGACGGCCGCCGTCGCCCCGGCGCCGGCATCCGCCCGCAAGCTCACCTGGGTCTACACGGCCATGCACGGCGTCGGCTGGGAGACGTTCGCGCGCATCCTGGATGCCGCGGGCTACCCCCGGCCGAAGGCCGTGTTCGACCAGCTCGAGCCGGACCCCACCTTCCGCACGGTCGCCTTCCCCAACCCGGAGGAGCCGGGCGCGATGGATCTCGCGTTCGCCGCGGGCCGACGCACCCGCGCGGACTTCATCCTCGCGAACGACCCCGATGCCGACCGTCTCGCGGTCGCGATCCCGGATACGACCGCTGCGGGCGGCTGGCGCCGTCTGAGCGGCAACGAGATCGGCCTGCTGCTGGGTGCCCGCGCGGCCCGCGCGGCGGAGGGCACGCCGGGCGCTTCGCTGGCATGCTCGCTGGTCTCCTCCCCCGGCCTCGGCACGATCGCGGCCCGCCACGGGCTGGACTTCCACGAGACCCTGACCGGTTTCAAATGGATCTCGCGTGCTCCCGGCATGGTCTTCGGCTTCGAGGAGGCCCTGGGCTACCTTGTGAACCCCGAGACGGTGCGTGACAAGGACGGCATCTCCGCGGCGATCGCCGTGCTCGGTCTCGCCGCCGAGGCACGCGAACGCGGTGAGACGCTCGCGACGCTCATCTCCGAGCTCGGAGACGCGTACGGGCACGTCGCCAGCGGGCAGGTATCGGTGCGCGTCGATGACATCGCGGTGATCGCGAAGATCATGCTGTCGTTGCGCACGACTGCGCCGGCGGAGTTCGGCGGCCTTGCGATCACCGAGGCCGATGATCTGCTCCAGGCCGCACCGGGCGAACCGTCCGGCGATGTGCTGCGCTACCGCCTCGCGGGCGGATCGCGCGTCATCGTGCGCCCGAGCGGCACCGAGCCGAAGCTGAAGATCTATCTGGATGCGCAGGCCGATACTCCCGAGGAGGCGCAGACGATCGTCTCCGCGCTCGAGGCCGGTGCGCGGGCTCTGCTGGAGGAGCGCTCCTGAGCGCCGGCGGATGATGCCCGTCCGTCAGGTGAGGATCACGGTCCCGGGCGGCGCGCATGCGCGCCCGGTGGCCGAGCTCGTCCGTCTCGCCGCCGAGCACTCGGATCCGGTGACCCTGCGCACGCACGATGGCACGGTCGTGGATCTGTCGAGTGTGCTGGCCGTCATGGACCTCGCCTTGGAGATCGGAGACGAGGTGTCCCTCGAGACGGCTCCGTCACCGGAGGCGGATGCTGTGCTGGCCGCCCTGGCGCAGGCGCTCGATCCGGTCTCCTGACGTTCCCTCGGAACGCCTGAGGCCCCTTCGATCCCGGAGGGGCCTCAGCCGTCGATGACGGCGACGAGCTCGTCGAGGAAGGCCTCGAAGCTCGTCCCGCGGCGCACGATGCGCTGAACGCTCTCGCGCTCGCTGAACACCTCGACGAGCTGCTCGAAGACGGTCTGGAAGGCCGCCCGGTCGTTCTCGCTGAATGCGGCGAGCGCGACGACCTGCACGCGCCCTTCGCCCCAGGCGACGGAGCCCTCGGCGACTCCGATCGCGATGGCGGTCCGCTCGGCGGTCATCTGGAGGGCGTGGGGCACGGCGAGCGCGTCGGTGAAGGCGGTGGAGGACATGCGCTCGCGCGCAATGGTGTTCTCGATGTAGTCCTCGCCGATCAGCCCGCGTTCGACGAGCAGCCCGCCGAGTCGACGGATGATCGTCTCGTCGCCGGAGTCCGCGAGCGGGTGCATGAAGGCGTCGGCGTGGAAGTATCGGGAGAGTTCCTCGCGCAATCGTGCGAGTCGCCTCGCCCGCCGCATCCGGGAGGCCGCCTGGGTGACGCGTTCGATGTCGGCGTCGGTGAGGAACGGCTGGATGCGCACGTAGCGCTCGCCCCCGGCGCCGGGTTCGATCGTCGTCAGCACGAGGTCGGCGTCGATGCCGTCCCAATCGGGGTCGACGCTCGTGAGGACACCGGTGACCTCGACAGCGGTGCCGAGCGAGCGATCGATGCTCGAGCGCAGCAGTTCGTGCAGCTCGTAATAGCCGGGGCAGACGATCACGGCGCTGAGGATGCTCTCGGCCTTGCGACTGCGTTCGAGACGGCCGCCGATGTGCATGGCGATGTAGGCGATCTCGTCGTCGCGGATCGGCGCGCCGAGCCGGTCGTGCAGTCCGCTGGCGATCGAGACGGCGACCTCGAAGATCATCGGGTATGAGGACTTGAGCGAACGGGTGAGCGGGTTACGGGTCCAGGCATGTTCCTGGGCGCGGCGCAGCAGGTTCTGCACGTGCAGGGCCAGTCGCAGGATGAAGCGCTCATCGAGGAGGTCGACCTGGTAGTCGACGGCGGCCTGGATGATCTCGGCTCGCACGGCGGCTTCGATCGTGGCGTCAACGGCACGTCGCGCCGCCTCCGCGGTGGTCTCCTCGCCGGGGGCGATGGCACGGGTGAGCACGAGGGTCGCGAGGTGCGCGCTGTCGCCGTTGCCGAGCGAGACGCCGAAGTGCTCGGCGGCGAGGCGACTGATCACCGAGGCGAGTTTCGGGGCCTCGTCGCCAGCGTCGACCGCCGAGGCGTCGAGAGGGCGCCCCGCCGCGACGCGGTCGGCGGCGATCGCGATGTGCAGCAGAACGTCGGAGATCGCGAGCTCGTTGACGAAGTATCCGAGTTCTCCGAGCTCTCCCACCAGCGCCGCTTTGAAGGGCGCCACGGCGTGGGCGGCGACCGCGCTCCCGGTCAGGGCACGGCGGATGCTCTCCGGGTGGAAGGATCCGGCATCCATCTCGTCGTGGGCGAGGCGGCTGAGCAGCCGCCGCTGAGCGATCTCCGTCCCCTGCAGGCGCACGGTCTCACGGTCTCGCTCCAAGCGCAGATCCGCACCGTCGAGGAGCCCGCGCACCCGGGCGAGGTCGGCTTCGATGGTCGCGTCGCTGATGTGCAGCCGCTCGGCGGTGTCGTAGACGTCGATGCCGTCATCGGCGTCCAGCAGCAGGCGGACGAGGGCGTGCAGGCGATCTCGCGGTGTGATGTCTCCGGTGGCGCGCGAACGCAGCGCTGTGTGCGCGCCCGGTCCCGCCCGGTAGCCGGCGGGCCCGGACTCGACGGCGTCGCCGGAGCTGCCGCGGGCGTTGAGGGATGCGACATAGGAGCGGATGCTGCGCGGGGTCACTCCGAGGGAATCGGCGAGCTCGGCAGCGGTCACCCAGTCGTCATGGCGCAGCAGCGCCTGCAGGAGCTGGTCCTGACGCTGACGCGACATGCGCTCCTCCCCATCCGGTGCCGGTACTGCCCCATGATGCCAGCCCTCGGCCCGGTGCGGGACACTGTGGAAGATTCCGCAGGGGCGGAAGGGAATGTGGTGGCGGATCGTTCAGCGTCTTCCCAGACTGGACAGCGGAACGAGGTGGCATCGATGAGGATCCTGGTGGTGTGCGGCGCGGGTGCGTCCAGCACCTTTATCGCCCAGCGTCTGCGGCGCGCGGCCGAGAGCGCCGGCCTCGATCTCGATGCATACCCCGGCACGGAGCTCACGATCGATCAGGCCTTCGCCGATCTCGTGCTCCTCGGCCCGCACATCGCCGATCGTCTTGAGCCGATTCGCGCGCGGCTCCCGATTCCCGTCGCGGTTCTCCCGGCCGACGTCCTGGCCGATCGGAACGGCGCCCTGACGCTCGCCCTGGTGCTGGCGGAGCTCGAGCACTCCCCCGGTCTTCCCTCTTCGACCCGCTCCTCGTCCTCTGCGAAAGGAACATCATGACCGCTCTCAGCCGCACCGTGCGCATCGGCTCATCCCACGGGCTGCACGCCCGTCCCGCGAAGCTCTTCGCCCAGGCGGCGAAGGAGTCCGGCATCCCGGTGACGATCGCGAAGGACTCCGGCAAGCCTGTCAACGCCGCGAGCATCCTCGCGGTGATCGCCCTCGCCGTCGTGCATGGCGACTACGTGACGCTCACCGCGGAGGGTGCCGGCGCCGAGGGTGCGCTCGACGCGCTCACCGAGCTGCTGACGACGGATCACGACCAGGAGCAGGCATGACCGAGCTGCGCGGAGTCGGCGTCGGACGCGGAGTCGCGCACGGTCCGGTCGTGCGGATGGCCGAGCCGTTGCCGGCCCCGGAGAACTCTCCGAGCGATCTCGACCCCGAGGCAGAGCGCGCCCGGGTGCGGGAGGCGGTGTCGACCGTCGCGGCGGAGCTCCAGCAGCGGGCGGTTGCCGCGGGAGGATCCGCCCAAGAGGTGCTCGAGGCGCAGGCCATGATCGCCGAGGACCCCAGCCTGCAGGAGGAGGTCGATGCGCGCATCGACCAGGGCGCCGGTGCGGAGTGGGCCGTGCACGATGCCTTCGCCGGTTTCCGTGCCACGCTCGAGGCCGTCGGCGGATACCTCGGCGAGCGCGCCGCCGACCTCGATGACATCGCCCAGCGCGTGCTCGCGCATCTGCGGGGAGTGGATGCTCCCGGCATCCCCGACCCGGGGCATCCCTTCGTCCTCGTCGCGCGCGACCTCGCCCCGGCCGATACCGCGCTCCTGGATCTGGAGCAGGTTCTCGCGCTCATCACGACGGACGGCGGCCCGACCTCGCACACCGCGATCCTTGCGCGGGAGAAGGGCATCGTCGCACTTGTCGGCGCCGCTTCGGCGGGTGAACTGAGCACCGGGCAGGTGGTGATCGTGGATGCCGCGGCCGGAACCGTGACGACGGATCCGAGCGCCGAGCAGATCGAGCGCGCGCGCCAGCGCGCCGCCGACCGCGACGCGGCCCGCAGCGCGCCGCCGACCGCGGGAGCGCTCGCGGATGGAACACCGATCGCTCTGCTCGCGAACCTCGGGAAGCCCTCCGATGCCGCTGATGCGGTGGCCGAAGGAGCGGAGGGCGTCGGCCTGTTCCGCACCGAGTTCCTGTTCCTCTCCTCCGCGCAGGCACCCACGATCGCCGAGCAGCGCACCGCGTACACGGAGTTGTTGACGGCCTTCCCCGCTCAGAAGGTCGTGGTGCGGATGCTGGATGCCGGAGCCGACAAGCCGCTCGCCTTCCTCAACGACGCCCACGAGGAGAACCCTGCGCTGGGTCTGCGGGGACTCCGCTCCCTGCGCGCGAGCGAGGACATCCTGCGCGAGCAGCTCACGGCGCTCGCCGAGGCGGATGCCGCGACCGCCGCGGATCTGTGGGTCATGGCGCCGATGGTGACCACGGTCGAGGAGACCGCCTACTTCACCGGTCTCGCCCGCGAGTACGGGCTGAAGACGGCGGGGGTCATGGTCGAGGTGCCGGCGAGCGCCCTGCTCGCCGACCGCGTACTCGCGCACGCCGACTTCGCCTCGATCGGAACGAACGATCTGACCCAGTACACGATGGCCGCCGACCGTCTGCTCGGCTCCGTCGCCGGCTTCCAGGACCCGTGGCATCCCGCCGTGCTGCGCCTCGTCGGCGAGGTCGGCACCGCCGGCGCACGCGCCGAAAAGCCCGTGGGCATCTGCGGCGAGGCCGCCGCCGATCCCCTGCTCGCCGTCGTCCTCGTGGGTCTGGGCGCGACGAGCCTGTCGATGGCACCCGCGGCACTCGCCGACGTCCGACTCGCGCTCACCGAGCGCACCCTCGACGAGGCGCGTCGCCTCGCCGAGATCGCACTCGCAGCCGATGACGCCGCCGGTGCGCGCAGCGCCGTGGCCGAGGCCGCGGCATCCCTCCCCTCACATCAGAAAGAGACGACATCATGACGACGACGTCACCGTCCCCCGCAAAGACCGGCGGACTCCGGGTCGGCGTGCAGAAGTTCGGCACGTTCCTCTCCGGCATGGTCATGCCCAATATCTCGGCGTTCATCGCATGGGGCTTCATCACGGCGCTGTTCATCCCCGACGGCTGGCTGGGCAGCAACAGCCCCGTCGAATCGTGGCAGTGGGCGGACTCCGCGATCCTCGGCGGAGGTGAGGTCGGGGGCGTCGAGTATCCGGGCCTCGTCGGCCCGATGATCAACTACCTGCTTCCGCTTCTCATCGCATTCACCGGTGGACGCGTCGTGCACGGGCACCGCGGCGGGGTCGTCGGCGCGGTCGCCGCGATGGGCGTCATCATCGGAGCATCCGGCACCGTCATGTTCCTCGGCGCCATGATCGTCGGCCCGCTCACCGCCCTCGTCCTCAAGTGGGTCGAGAAGCCCTGGGAGGGCAAGGTCAAGCCCGGCTTCGAAATGCTGATCGACAACTTCTCCGCCGGATTCGTCGCCTTCTTCATGGCGCTGGCGTCGTTCTTCTGGCTCGCTCCGGTCATGAAGTGGATCACCGAGATCCTCGGCAACGCGGTCGGCTGGCTCGTCGAGACGGGCCTGCTTCCGCTGGCGAGCATCATCGTGGAGCCGGCGAAGGTGCTGTTCCTGAACAACGCCATCAACCACGGCGTCTTCACCCCGCTCGGCACCGAGCAGGTGCAGGAGACCGGACGCAGCCTGCTGTTCCTCATCGAGGCCAACCCCGGCCCCGGCGCCGGAATGCTGCTCGCGTTGATGGTCTTCGGCGTCGGCGTCGCCCGGGCGACCGCACCGGGTGCGCTGATCATCCAGTTCCTCGGCGGCATCCACGAGGTGTACTTCCCTTACGTCCTCGCCAAGCCCGCTCTCGTGATCGGTCTGATCGCCGGTGGTGCAACGGGCGTTGCGACGAACATGGTGTTCCAGTCGGGTCTCGTGGCTCCGGCAGCCCCCGGATCGATCTTCGCGGTGCTCATCCAGACCGCGCCCGGCAGCCACCTCGGCGTCATCTGCTCCGTGCTCTTCTCGGCCGCCGTATCGTTCCTCGTCTGCGGTGTCATCCTCCGGGCCAGCCGCAAGCGCGACATCGCCGCGGAAGCCGCCGGCGGCGACCCGCTCGCCGCTGCCATCGCGCAGACCGAGGCGAACAAGGGCAAGGCGTCGAGCACGCTGTCCGGTCTCGCAGCGTCGGCCGCAGCAGGAACGACGGCAACCGTCACGGCCCCGATCCGCAACGTCGTCTTCGCCTGCGACGCCGGCATGGGCTCCTCCGCCATGGGCGCGAGCGTGCTGCGCAACAAGCTGAAGAAGGCCGGCATCACGGATGTCACCGTCACCAACCAGGCCATCGCGAATCTCGACGGCACGGCAGACCTCGTGATCACCCAGCAGCAGCTGACCGATCGCGCCAAGGGCACCTCGCCGAATTCCATCCACGTCTCGGTCGACAACTTCATGAATGCACCGCAATACGAAGAGGTCGTCGAGATGGTCCAGTCCCAGCGAGAGGAAGAATCATGAGTGTCCTGAACCGCGGCCAGGTCCGCATCCATCCCGGATCCGTCACCCAGGACGAGGCGCTGCAGGAGGCGACCGATATCCTCGTCGCCGCCGGTGCCGTCACCCCGGCCTACGTCGACGCGATGAAGCTGCGCGAGGAGACCGTCTCCACGTTCATGGGAAACGGGCTCGCGATCCCGCACGGAACGAATGAGACGAAGGACGCGATCCTCGACTCCGGTCTGTCGGTCGTCCGCTACGACGGCGGCGTCGATTGGGCCGGTGAGCAGGCCACCTTCGTCATCGGGATCGCCGGCCGCGGTGACGAGCACCTCGAGATCCTTTCGCAGATCGCCATCCTGTTCTCGGATGAGGACGATGTGGCCCGGCTCCACGCCGCCACCACCCCGGATGAGCTGTACGAGCTGCTGTCGACGGTGAACGAAGGATGAAGGCCGTCCACTTCGGCGCCGGCAACATCGGGCGCGGCTTCGTGGGTCTGCTGCTGCACCAGGGCGGCTACGACCTGGTGTTCTCAGATGTCTCCGGCGCCCTGGTGGACGCCATCAACGCCGCCGATTCCTACACGGTTCATGAGGCCGGCCCGGGCGGCACCGACCATGTCGTGACCGGATTCCGAGCGGTGAACAGTGCGGAGGATCCGGATGCCGTGGCCGATGAGGTCGCCTCGGCCGATGTCGTCACCTGCGCGGTCGGTCCGACCGTGCTGCGCTTCATCGCCCCGGCGATCGTCGCGGGCTTGCGGCGCCGGGATCTGGATGCCTCGCCGCTGATCGTCATGGCGTGCGAGAACGCGATCGGCGCGACCGACACCCTGCGGGCGGAGATCGAGAGCCTGGATGCCGACGCGGCGGCGCGTGCCGCGTACGCGAACACCGCCGTCGACCGCATCGTGCCCGCGCAGCCTGCGGACGGCGGTATCGATGTCACCGTGGAACCGTACTTCGAGTGGACGATCGAGCGGCTCCCCCTCGCGGAGTCCCTGCCGAGCATCCCGGGGGCGCACTTCGTCGATGACCTCGCCCCCTACATCGAGCGCAAGCTCTTCACCGTGAACACCGGGCACGCCGCGACGGCGTATCTCGGGGCGGAGGCCGGCATCGAGCGCATCTCGGATGCGCTCGCCGACCCCGCCATCGCCGCACGGGTCGCCACAGCGCTGACGGAGACCTCGGCGGTGCTCACCGCGGTGCACGGCCTCGACCCCGCGGACCTGGCCGACTACCGGGCCAAGAT
The DNA here is from genome assembly GCF_054798215.1 of Microbacterium sp. GXF6406. Classification (NCBI taxonomy): domain Bacteria; kingdom Bacillati; phylum Actinomycetota; class Actinomycetes; order Micrococcales; family Microbacteriaceae; genus Microbacterium; species Microbacterium sp. GXF6406. The sequence goes on from NZ_JBSJZH010000006.1 coordinate 83,346, forward strand.
CCTCGAGCGCTTCCGCAACCCCGCGCTCGTCGACACCGTGCAGCGCGTCGGCCGCCAGCCGCTGCGCAAGCTCTCCCGCCACGAGCGCTTCATCGGACCGGCCGCCATGGCCGCGGAACGCGGACTGCCCACGGCGGCGCTCGTCGCCGCTGTGGCGGCCGCACTCCGCTTCGACGATCCGGGAGATGAGCAGTCCGTCGAGTTGCAGCGCCGATTGCGCGCGGAGGGTGCGCAGCAGCTCACTGCTTCCGTGACCGGGCTGGAGCCCGATCATCCGCTCTTCCGGGTCGTCGAGGTCGCCTTCTCCGCGCGTCAGCAGGAGATGGCACAGCGCTGATGACGTCGCCGCACGGCGGTGCCGGTACGATCGAATCAGCTGGGGGGGGCGACGATCGAGCACACCGCCGTGCAAGGAGAAGCATGAAGAAGTACGCCGTCATCGGCGCTGGCCCCTCGGGCCTGGCCGCGGCCCGCGCCCTGCAGAAGCAGGGCATCCACGTCGACGGCTTCGAGGCGTCGCACGGCGTCGGCGGGCTCTGGGACATCGCGAATCCGCGTAGCTCGATGTACGAATCCGCACGCCTGATATCGTCCCGCACGACGACCGAATTCGCCGAGTACCCGATGCAGAGCGACGTCGACTATCCGAGCCACGAGGCGCTCCTGGAGTACTTCCGCTCCTATGCGCAGCACTTCGGCCTCGACGATCTCTACCGTTTCGACACCCGGGTCACCCGTGTCGAGCCCGCTGGCGACCAGTGGGATCTCACGATCGTCGCGGAGCACGCGGACGACGACGTGGATGCGGTCGAGGAGACTCTGCGCTACGACGGAGTGATCCTCGCCAACGGGACTCTCGCCGAGCCCAACGTGCCCGCATTCCGCGGCGAGTTCTCAGGCACCATCATGCACACGCACGATTACAAGAGCGCGTCGATCCTCGAGGGACAGCGCGTGCTCATCATCGGCGCCGGCAACTCCGGGTGCGATATCGCGGTGGATGCCGTGCACCGCGCCGCACGGGTCGATATGAGCGTGCGCCGCGGATATTACTTCGTACCGCGCTACGTCTTCGGCCGCCCCACCGATACCTTCGAAACCGGCAGACCGCTCCCCCGCCGCATCAAGCAGTTCCTCGACACGAAGATGCTGCGTGCGTTCACCGGAGACCCGTCCCGCTTCGGATTCCCGAAGCCCGACTACCGCATCTACGAGTCGCACCCGATCGTGAACACCATGGTGCTGAACCACCTCGGTCAGGGAGATCTGCGCATCCGCGCCGACATCGACCGGTTCGACGGCGACACCGTCCACTTCCGCGACGGATCGCACGCCGACTACGACATCATCCTGCTCGCCACCGGTTACACGCTCGACTACCCCTTCGTCGATCGCGAGCACCTGTCCTGGCGCGCCGCCTCACCGAAGCTGTTCCTCAACGTCTTCCCCGCCTCCTTCAACGGCCTGTACGTCATGGGTATGATCGAGGCCAGCGGCATCGGCTGGCAGGGCCGCTACGAGCAGGCCGAGCTGCTGGCGACCTACCTCGCCGCGGTCGAGAACGCGCCGGCTCGCGCGGCGCGCTTCCGCCGGCGCGTCTCCGGCGAGCCCTGGCCCGATGTCACCGGCGGCTATCGGTACCTGGGCCTGGACCGCATGTCGTACTACGTCAACAAGAGCGCCTATCGCGCCGCGGTCCGCGCCGAGCGCGAGGGGCTGGAGGCCGCATGAACGTCGACGACGTCGTCCTGAGCTTCACACCGGGATCGCTCACCCTTCTGAACATCGTGCTCGGGCTGATCATGTTCGGCATCGCCCTCGACACCTCGCCCTCCGACTTCCGCGTCGTGGCACGGCATCCGAAGCCGTTCGTCATCGCGCTCTTCGCACAGTTGCTGCTGCTGCCGGCCGTCACCTTCGGGCTGACGATGATCCTGCCGGTGACCGCCTCCATGGCGATGGGCATGATCCTCGTCGCCTGCTGCCCGCCCGGGAACATCTCCCAGGTGCTGACCCATCGCTCCGGCGGCAACGTCGCGCTGTCGGTGTCGCTGACCGCGGTCGGCAACCTCATCTACATCGTCGCGATGCCGTTGAGCATCGCGTTCTGGGGGTCGATGCACCCCACAGCGCGCACAGTGCTCGAGGACGTGTCGCTCGACCCGGGCAAGATGCTCCTGGAGATCGTCCTGATCATCGGCGTGCCCTTCGCCATCGGCTTGCTTCTGCGCGCCAGGCTCCCGAAGATCGCCGCCCGGGCGCACCCGATCGTGAAGTGGTTCAGCCTGATCGCGCTCGTCGCCTTCATCGTCGTCGCGCTCGTGGGCAACTGGTCGGTGTTCATCCAGGTTCTCGGCATCGTCGTTCTCGTCGTCACGGTGCACGATGCCGTCGCCCTCGCACTCGGTTACGGCACCGCCGTGGTCGGCGGCCTGGGCACCCGCGAGCGCAAGGCCATGACGTTCGAGGTCGGAATCCGCAACGCCGGCCTCGGCCTCGGCCTCGTCTTCGCCTTCTTCGGGGGCCTGGGCGGCATGGCGATCGTGGCCGGATGGTGGGGCATCTGGGACATCGTCGCCGGTCTCGTCGTCGCCGGCCTCTGGGCACGGCACACCAAGAAGCGCACCGGGTCCGCGACCGGCGACGCCTCCGGACGCACCGCGGTGGAGGCCCTATGACCCGCGTTCTCATCACCGGCGGCGCCGGTTTCCTCGGCTCGCACGTGGCACGCCTCCTCGCCGAGCGCGAGGACGTCGAGCTGGTCGTCGCCGCCGACCTGCGCGCCCAGGAGCCCCGGGACGGCATCGAGTCGGTGGTGCTGGATGTGACGGATGCCGCATCCATCGCACCGGTGCTGACAGAACTGCGCATCGACACCGTCGTTCATCTCGCCGCCATCGTCAACCCCGGTGCGGACGTCGAACTCGAGTACCGCGTCGATGTCACGGGATCGGCGAACGTTCTCGCGGCGTGCGTCGAAGCGGGGGTCCGGCGCATCGTCGTATCGAGCTCGGGTGCCGCCTACGGCTACCACGCCGACAGTCCGGCGTGGATCGATGAGAGCGTCCCGGTGCGCGGCAACGACGCATTCCCGTACTCTCGCCACAAGCGCCTTGTCGAGGAGCTGCTCGCCGAGTACCGGGTGTCCCACCCCGAACTCGAGCAGGTCATCTTCCGCATCGGAACGATCCTCGGGCCGGATGTGCAGAATCAGATCACCGCGCTGTGGGACGGCCCGCGCCTGCTGCGCATCGCCGGGTCGGATGCCCCGTTCGTCTTCATCTGGGTCGATGATGTCGCCGGCGCCATGGTCCGAGCGGCGACCGATGGGCCTGCTGGCATCTACAACGTCGCCGGCGACGGCTCCCTGACGGTCCCCGACATCGCACGTCGCCTCGGCAAGGGACAGATCGTCGTCCCCGCCTGGGTCCTCACGGCGGCACTGGGCATCGGCAGGATGCTGCGCCTCACCCCGCACGGTCCCGAGAAGGTGCCGTTCCTGCGCTACCGGCCGGTGCTGGCCAACCGCGCGCTGAAGGAGGAGTTCGGCTACACGCCCTCCCGCACCACGGCCCAGGCGTTCGAGGAGTACCTCGCCACGCATCCTGCTGTGGCGCGCCGATAGGCGCCGCCCATGCGCACCAGGCGTCGGGTTCTGCGGCGGGTGATCTGGGGACTCGTCGTCCTTGTCGTGCTCACGGTCGGAGGAACCCTCATCTGGTCGCAGGTCGGGGTGATGGATGCTGAAGACGAGCCCCTCGCGGAGGCCCGCGCGAATCCATCGATCACGATCGATGATGCTCCCGAGGGGATCGTGCTCTCCCCCGCCGATGGCGGATCAGAGGCGGGCCTGGTGTTCATCCCGGGGGCGAAGGTCGACCCGTGGGCGTATGTTCCGGTGCTGCAGGATGTGGCGGCATCCAGGGTCACGGTCGTGATCACCCGCCCGTGGCTCGACCTCGCCTTCTTCGATCTGCGCGGCCCCGACGCCTTCACCTCCGCCGTGCCCGAGGTCGAGTCCTGGGGCGTCGGCGGACACTCGCTCGGCGGAGTGCGCGCCTGCATGCTCGCTTCCCAGGCTGACGCGCTCGTCCTGTTCGCCTCGTACTGTGCCGGAGAGGTCCCGGACGATCTCGCGGTGCTCAGCCTCGCCGGATCCAAGGATGGTCTGTCGACTCCGGAGAATGTCTCCGAAGCGCGCGGCCTTCTGCCCACGGACGCCGTGATGATCGAGATCGCCGGAGCTTCTCACGCCTCGTTCGGCGCCTACGGCCCCAGTCCGGCGACGGCGAACCGACGATCGCCGACGCCGAGTTGCGTGCCGCGGTGACGGCTCCGATCGTGGAGCTGCTGATCACCGGCTGACCCCACGATCAGCCGATCCGGGCGATGAGCGCGTCGATTCCCATCCCGTAGTCGATCCGAACGACCGGCAACGCGAGCTTGTCGGTGCCGATGCGGACCATGCCCGGTTCGATCGTTCGCCCCATCTCGAACCCGGCCTGGCCAACGCCCTGTTTCGTCGTGTCGTTGTAGTGGCCGTAGGGGTAGGCGACGACTTCGCGCACGCCGAGGACATCGGCGGACGCGTTGAGGTCGGCGGCGATCTCGTCTGCCGACCAGTTCGCCATACGTCCACGCCCATCCTCACCGGCCTCGTGCATGTCGTGCGTGTGCGAACGACGCAGCACATACGGCGAGGGCGCCGGGTCCTGCCGGTAAGCGGTGACCATGAACGACGTGGCGATCACTTTGTTCTCCGCGACCACCGGAACCGCGAGATCGAACCAGGTCTGATCCGCATCGTCATCGGTGATGATCACGGAGCGCTGCGGCAGGTGGAGCCTGCCATCGATGAAGGCGGCGAGCTCATCCCACGTGGGCAGGTAGAACCCCGTCGAACCGATGTGCTCCATGTGCGCCTGGAAATCGCCGATGTAGGCGTAGTTGCCGCGCAGCCATCCGTCCTCGCCCTCGGGCCGGTTCGTGAACTGGTGGTACATGAGGATCGGCACCTCGGTGTCGGTCGCCGCGTTCTCCTCTGCCGTCATCCACGATCCGTGCAGGGTGAGCCGCTGGTCATCGCATCCGACGGAATCCGCGCCGTTGATCCGGGAAGCCGCTTCGAAGGCCGAGGCCGCCTCCGCGCTCGTGTACCAACCGCCGAACGCCATTCCCTCGCGAGCAGGGATCGGCAACGACGCGAAGAGCGTCTCCTGGCTCTGCAGCATCGGCTCGAGCTCGATCCCCTCGCCGTCGAACTCCACCGCGCAGGCCAGCGGATCATCCGCATCGATCAGCAGCTGCTCGACCGGTGTCAGCGGCGTCGGTGTGGGCGTGGGAGACGGCGTCGCCGTCTCCGAGGCCTCAGCCGCCGGCGCAGGGCGTTGCAGCGCCGCCACCACGAGTGTCGTTCCGATCGCGAGCACCACGATCACCGGGACGAGTATCAGTGTCCAGATCTTCGTCCGCCGCCGTTTCCGGGCTCGCTCCAACGTTCTCGCCCCCCGGCGTCCTTCTTCCCCCATGGCCGAAGTCTATGGGGGAAGAGAGGCTCAGCGCTGGAAGCCGTCCGCGATCATCTCGACGAGCTCCTCGCGCTCCTCGACCGGCAGGAAGGCGGCCGACGCCGCATTGAACTGGAACGTCTCGAGGTCGTCGAGGCCATAGCCGAAGGCGTCGACGAGCAGTGCCAGCTCGCGCGTGAGGGACGTGCCGCTCATGGTGCGGTTGTCGACGTTGACGGTCACTGCGAAGCCCAGCTGGTACAGCAGGTCGAAGGGGTGGTCGCCGATCTCGGTGCCCCACGCCTCGATCGCCGCGGTGTGCACGTTGGACGATGGCGACAGCTCGAGCGGGATCTCCCGGTCGCGCACCCAGCGCGCCAGGTCGCCGAAGCGCACCTGCACCTCCTCGCCGTCACGGCTGCCCTCGCGGGCGATGACCTCGAGATCGGAAACCAGGCGCACGCCATGGCCGAGGCGCAGGGCCCGTCCGTCGAGCAGCGCGCTGCGGATCGAGGCGAGGCCCGCCGCCTCGCCCGCGTGCACCGTCACCGGCATGAAGTTCGCGGCGAGCAGGTCGAAGGCCTCACGATGATCGGAGGCCGGGAAGCCGTCCTCGGGGCCGGCGATGTCGAAACCGACCACGCCCTCCTCGCGGTGATCGAGCGCGAGTTCCGCGATCTCCACGGCGCGGTCGTTCTGGCGCATGGCGCTGAGGATCTGTCCGACACGGATGCTGCGACCGGAGCGGTCCACGGCATCCTCGCCCTCGTCGATGCCGCGCTGCACGGCCTCGACCGCATCATCCAGGGACAGTCCGCCCTCGAGGTGCTGCTCGGGCGCCCAGCGAACCTCGCCGTAGATGACCCCATCATCGGCGAGGTCCTCGACGAACTCCCGCGCAATGCGGGTGAGCGCATCCGCGGACTGCATGACGCCGACCGTGTAGTCGAACGTCTTCAGGTAGTCCACGAGCGAGCCGGAGTCCGCCTGCTTGCCGAACCACCGCCCCATGCCCCGTCCGTCGCGTGCGGGAAGGTCCAGCCCGATCGATGCTGCGAGCTCCACCACCGTCTGCGGGCGCACGGCGCCGTCGAGGTGATCGTGCAGGGAGATCTTGGGCAGCGAGCGCAGCGAGACGCCCTGAACCTTGACGTCGCCGTCTGCGGGGATAGACATGGGTGTTGTCCTCTCAGATTTCGCCCACCGGCCGGGTGCGGAACAGGCGGATACCAGGTTACGCGGTGATGCGCTCGCGGACGAGCGGTCCGCGCTCGGGCGCCACGGCGCCGATCTCCCACGCGCCCTCGAGCGCGTCGAGCGCACGCGGGAAGCGTGCGGCGTCCTCGCCCGAGAGCGTGAACAGCGGCTGACCGGCGGTGACGCGATCGCCCGGCTTCGCGTGCAGGTCGATGCCCGCCGCGTGGATCACGGGATCTTCGGCACGCGCACGACCGGCACCCAGTCGCCAGGCCGAGATACCGAAGGGCAGAGCGTCCATCCGTGTGACGAAGCCGTCGGCCGGGGCCGTGACGACGTGCGTCTCATTGGCCACCGGGAGGGCCGCCGTCGGGTCGCCGTCCTGGGCGCGGATCATCGCGTTCCAGACGTCCATTGCGCGGCCGCCGTCCAGGGCGCCTTCCACATCGGCATCCGGGAGTCCCGCCAGCGCGAGCATCTCACGGGCGAGGGCGATCGTCAGCTCCCTCACATCGGCGGGGCCGCCGCCGGAGAGGATCTCGACGGATTCGCGCACCTCGTTGGCGTTGCCGATCGCGAAGCCGAGCGGCACGTTCATGTCGGTGAGCAGTGCGGTGGTCGCCACACCGGAATCGGTCCCGAGGGAAACCATCGTCTGGGCGAGATCCCGGGCGCGGTCGATGTCCTGCATGAAGGCGCCGGAGCCGAACTTGACGTCGAGGACCAGCGCATCCGTGCCCTCGGCGATCTTCTTCGACATGATGCTCGAGGCGATCAGCGGGATGGCCTCGACCGTTCCGGTGACATCGCGCAGCGCGTAGAGCTTCTTGTCGGCGGGCGCGAGACCCGAGCCTGCGGCGCAGATGACCGCGCCGACGTCGCCCTGCATCTGCGCGAACATCTCCTCGTTCGACAGGGCCGCGCGCCAGCCCGGGATCGCCTCGAGCTTGTCGAGCGTTCCACCCGTGTGGCCGAGGCCACGCCCGCTCAGCTGCGGCACGGCGACGCCGAACGCGGCGACCAACGGAGCCAGCGGCAGGGTGATCTTGTCGCCGACACCTCCGGTGGAGTGCTTGTCGACCGTCTTCTTCCCGAGGGATGCGAAGCTCATCCGCTCCCCCGACGCGATCATGGCATCCGTCAGCACGCGGATCTCATCGCGCTGCATGCCGCGCTGGAAGATCGCCATCGCGAACGAGGCCATCTGCGCGTCGGAGACGTAGCCGCGGGTGTAGGCGTCGACCATCCAGCGCAGCTCGGGCTCGGGGACGGCACCGCCATCTCGCTTGGCACGAATGACGTCAATGGCGTCGAAGGGCTCAGTCATCACACGATCTCCAGGTTTCGGGGTCCGAAAGCGTCGGGCAGCACCTCGTCGATGGTGCGGATGCCCGATACCGTCTCCAGCAGCATCTCGGGCATCGCGTGCTCGAAAAGCAGCTGACGGCACCGACCGCAGGGCATGATCGTCTCTCCGTCGTTGTTGACGCAGACGAAGGCGACGAGCCGGCCGCCGCCGGTCATCTGCAGGTTGCCGACGAGTGCGCACTCGGCGCACAGGCCCACGCCGTAGGACGCGTTCTCCACGTTGCATCCGGACACGATGCGCCCGTCCGAGGCCAGTGCCGCCGCACCGACCCTGTAGCGGGAGTACGGGGCGTAGGCCTTCGTCATCGCGTCGGTCGCGACCTGACGCAGCTCATCCCAATCGATGTCAGTCATGTGTCCTTCTAGCTCTTGATGTACGGTTCGCCGGATGCTGCGGGCGGACGCGAGCGTCCGACCAGGCCCGCGACCGCGAAGATCGTGACGATGTACGGCAGCATGAGCATGAACTGGCTGGGCACTGGCGAACCGATCACCTTCAGCACCCCCTGCAGGTTCGAGGCGAAGCCGAACAGCAGCGCCGCGAGCGTCGCGCGCACCGGGTCCCACTTGCCGAAGATCACGGCGGCCAGTGCGATATAACCGGCACCGCCGGTCATCTCGCGCCCGAACTCGGGGTTGGTGACCAGTGTGTAGAACGCGCCGCCCATACCGGCGATCGCGCCGGCGAGCATCATGTTTCCGTAACGCGTGCGCTCGACCTTGATGCCGACGGTGTCGGCGGCCTGCGGGTGCTCGCCGACGGCGCGCAGACGCAGACCCCAGCGGGTGCGGTAGAGACCGAACCAGACGACGAAGACCGTGACGTACATGATGTAGACGATGATCGTCTGGCGGAAGAGCACCGGCCCCAGGACCGGGATCTCGCTCAGGACCGGGATCGGGATCACCGGGAACAGCTTCGGCGCGTTGAGCTCCGCAGCGTTCGGGTTCAGCACCTGGCGGTACAGGAACGTCGTGAGACCCGCGACGAGCACGTTCAGAACGACTCCGACGATGACCTGGTTCACGTAGTAGGTGATCGCGAAGACCGCGAGTACCAGCGAGACGAGGACGCCCGCCGCCATCGCGGCGATGAGCCCGGCCCACGCGCTTCCGGTGGCGGAGCTGACGAGGGCGGCCATGAAGGCGCCCGCGAGCAGCTGCGCCTCGATGGCGATGTTGACGACGCCGACGCGTTCGCCGATCACGCCGCCGAGGGCTCCGAAGATCAGCGGCGTCGCGAGGGCGAGAGCACCGCCGAGCAGACCGATCATCGGCAGTGTGCCTCCCGCGGAGGCCCAGGCGAGGAAGCCGACGAGCAGGATCACGACGTAGACGACGGTCAGCCACAGCGGCAGCAGCCGGTGCGCGCGGGTCCAGATGATCGAGACGACGGTCACCACGGCCATCAGCGCGGCGCACACCCAGGCGGTCGCCGTTGCAGGCAGCACGAGCTCGGGCAGCTGGATCGCGGCCTCGGCCGAGCGCACGAGACGGAAGGTGCTCACACCCTCACGCGGGACGAGCAACGGCAGCAGGGCGAACAGCACGGTGAAGATCCCGAAGATGATCGGGGCCTTCCAGGACGTGACGGTGACGTGGCGCTGTTCATCGCTCACGACCGCTTCGGCGGTGATGCTCATGCGGACACCTCCTCGGCGATCTGCGCCGCGTTCTTCTTCGGCGGCTTGGGTTTCTTCGTCTTGCGTCGGGCTCCCGGCTGCGGCAGACCGAAGATCGCGCGCACCAGCGGAGGCGCCGCGATGAACAGGACGATCAGCGACTGCACGACGAGCACGATCTCGATCGGGACGTTCTCCGAGGCCTGCATCGCGAATCCACCGGCCTTGAACGCTCCGAACAGGATGCCTGCCGCGAGGATGCCCAGCGGCGTCGAGCGGCCGAGCAGCGCCACGGTGATCGCATCGAAGCCGATGCCGGCATCGATGTCGCCACCGAAGCCGGTCGTGACGGTGCCGAGCATCTGGCTGACGCCGGCGATGCCCACCAGGCCTCCGGCGAACAGCATCACGAGGAAGTACATCTTGCCGACGCTGATTCCCGCCGTCTTCGCCGCAGCCGGGTTCTCCCCGACCGCGCGGAAACGGAAGCCCAGGCTCGAGCGCTCCAGCAGCCACCAGGTGAATGCGACGGCGATGAGGGCGAGGATGAATCCGGCGTGCAGCTTGTACTGCGAACCGAGGATGCCGGGCAGGATCGCCGACTCCGCCATCGCGGCGGTCTTCGGGTTGCTGGATCCGGGTGCCTGGAGGATGCCGGGGGTCGCCAGCATCCAGGCCAGGAGGTAGAAGCCGATGTGGTTGAGCATGATCGTCACGATCACCTCGTGCGCGCCCGTTCGCGCCTTCAGGATTCCGGCGATGCCGGCCCAGATCGCACCCGCGAGGATTCCCGCGACGACCGCGACGATCATGTGCAGCGGCCAGGGCAGGTTCATGCTGGTTCCGACCCAGCCGGCGGCGGCCGCGGCCATGAGCATCTGCCCCTGGCCGCCGATGTTGAACAGACCGGCGCGGAACGCGAGCCCGACGCCGAGGCCCGCGGCGATCAGCGGCGTCGCGAACTTCAGGGTCTCGGTGAACGGCTTGATGCCGGCGGCGAACCCGTCGACGCGGAAGTTGTAGATCGCGCCCTGGAAGAGCGCGACATAGGCACCGGAGATCGCCGACCACACGGCCGCGAGCATGTCGCCCGGACGCGCGAAGAAGTACCCGGCGGTGCGCTGCACCTCGGAATCGGTGAACGCGATCATGATCGAGCCCGCGACGAGGGCGAGCACGACAGACAGCAGCGAGATCATTCCGTTTCCGGTCGACACGCGGTGCCAGGCCTCGTGCCACTTGGACGGGTCCGGCGCGGTGTCGTCCTTGCCGAAGTCCGCCGGCGGGGCGAGGTTCGGCTTCAGTTCGGGGCCGGTCATGCGCGGGTCTCCTCGGTCGGGGTGGTCGCCGATTCGCTCGGCACAGCCACGGCGGTCGTATCGGTCTCGACCATGCCGGCCATCATCAGGCCCAGCTGCTCGCGGGAGGTGTCGCCGGGGACGATGCCGACGACCTTTCCGCGGTACATGACCATGATGCGGTCGGCGAGGGCCGCGACCTCATCGAGCTCGGTCGAGATGACGACGACGGGGATGCCGGAGTCGCGGGTGTCGATGATGCGCTTGTGGATGAATTCGATGGATCCGACGTCGACGCCACGGGTCGGCTGCGCGGCGACGAACAGCGACAGATCACGGCTCAGCTCGCGGGCGAGAACCACCTTCTGCTGATTTCCGCCGGAAAGCCGACCGGCCGCCTGCACGGGTCCCTGCGTACGGATGTCGAACTCGGTGATCTTCTCGCGCGCGAACGCGTCGAGGATGCCGCGCTGAACCGTACCCGCGGTGACGAAGGGAGCACCGACCGAGCGGTCGAGCATGAGGTTCTCGGCGATCGAGAACTCCTTGACGATGCCGTCGACGCTGCGGTCCTCGGGGACGAAGCCCACGCCCTCGTCGAGGATGCCGCGCACGGAGCGTCCGATGAGCTCGCGTCCGTTCAGCGTGATGCTGCCGGCGACGCGCTCCTGGAGGCCGACGATCGCCTCGGTGAGCTCCGTCTGTCCGTTGCCCTGCACACCGGCGATCGCGAGGACCTCCCCGGCTCGCACCGTGAAGGAGACGTCGTCGACCGTCACGGTCCCGGCGGAGTCCGTCACCGTGAGGTTCTCGACGACGAGCGCTTCGGCGCCGAGCTTCGGGGCGTCCTTCTGGACGGTGAGCTCGACGGCGCGACCGACCATGAGCGAGGCGAGTTCCTCGTTGCCGGCGGTCGGCGAGGCCTCTCCGACGACCTTTCCGAGGCGGATCACGGTGATGCGGTCCGCGACCTCGCGGACCTCGCGCAGCTTGTGAGTGATGAAGACGATGGAAGTGCCGGAGTCCTTGAGCTGGCGCATCGTCGCCATCAGCTCATCGGTCTCCTGCGGCGTGAGCACCGCGGTCGGCTCATCGAACACGAGAACCTTCGCATCGCGCGACAGAGCCTTGATGATCTCGACGCGCTGCTGAACGCCCACGGGCAGGTCTTCGACGACGGCATCCGGGTCGACCTGGAACCCGAAGCGATCCGAGATCTCGCGCACCATCGCGCGTGCGGCCGCCAGGTCCAGGCGCCCGCCGAAGCGGGTCTTCTCATGCCCGAGCATGACGTTCTCGGCCACGGTGAAGACGGGGATCAGCATGAAATGCTGGTGCACCATGCCGATGCCGGCCGCCATCGCATCGCCGGGGCCGGCGAAGTCCTGAGCCACGTCGTCGAGGAGGATCTCGCCCTCATCGGCCTGGTACAGGCCGTACAGGACGTTCATCAACGTCGACTTCCCGGCGCCGTTCTCTCCGAGCAGGCAGTGGATCTCACCGGGCTCGATCGTCAGGTCGATGTGGTCGTTGGCCGTCAGCGCGCCGAATCTCTTCGTGATGCCGCGCAGTTCTAGCTTCATATGTCAGATCCTAATCAGCAAAGATGCTTCCGCCCAGGCTCCGATCGGGAGCCTGGCATAGGTGAGGGGAGGTCGGCGGGTGGCCGACCTCCCCTCTTCAATCGTCCTCGATCAGTCGAGGTACGAGGTGACGGTGATGTCACCGTCGATGATCTGCTGCTGCAGGTCCTGAACAGCGGCCCACAGCTCGGGGTCGACCTTGTCCTGGAAGTTGTGCAGCTCGGCCAGGCCGACGCCCTCGTTCTCCAGCGTTCCGACGTAGGTCGCGGCGTCGAACTCATCGTTGGCGCTGGACATGACGGCCTCGTAGGTGGAGAGCTTCATGTCCTTGAGGATCGACGTCAGCACGTAGTCCTCGGTGTTCGGGTCGGTGACGAACAGGTCGGCGTCCACACCGACGAGAGCGATGTCGCGGCCGGATTCCTTGATGGCCTGCAGAGCCGACTGGTAGACCGGTCCGCCGACGGGCAGCAGCACGTCGACGCCCTGGTCGATGATGTTCTGAGCGACGGTCTTCGCCTCGGGGCCGGCCTCGAAACCGCCCGTGAACGAGCCGGACGTGCCGTCCCAGCCGACGACGGCGACGTCGGCGCCGTTCTCTTCGTTGTAGTACTGAACGCCCTGGTAGAAGCCGTCCATGAAGATCGTGACGGTCGGGAACTCCATGCCGCCGAACGTGCCGACCTTGCCGGACTCGGAGTAACCGGCCGACAGGTAGCCGGCGAGGAACGCGGCCTCGGCGGTGTTGTACAGCAGCGGCTTGACGTTGTCGGCGTCGGTGGTGCCGTCGTAGTTGTTGTCTGCGGCGTCGTCGACGAGGATGAAGTCGACGCCCTCGTTGGCGTTCGCGGCCTCGACCGTTGCGGCGGACAGCGCGAAGCCGACCGAGACGATCGCGTCGCAGCCCTGCGAGATGAGGCTCTCGAGGTTCGGGGCGAAGTCGGTCTCCGAGTTGGACTCGACGCTCTTGGGCGTGACGTTAACCTCTTCGGCCGCCTGGACCATGCCTTCGTACGAGAGCTGGTTGAACGACTTGTCGTCGAATCCGCCCTGATCCGAGACGATGCAGGGCAGGAAGTCGATGGACTCTCCGCCACCGGCGTTGTTGTCCTCCGGTGCTGCGCCGCAGCCGGCGAGAGAGACGGCGACACCGGTCGCCACGAGCACGGCGAATGCGCGCTTCTGGGTGGAAATGGTCACGTAAGCCTCCACGACTACTGGCCCGCGCCGATCGCGTGGCCCCACAGCCCAAATTACCGACTGTTACCGCACCATTGACCGCACGCGCGGTTAATGGTTACAAACTCGCAATAGATCCCGGCCGTGCACGTCAGAGGACGTCGCCGCGGCCCGTCAGCTTGAGCGATTCGACGACGCCCTTCACCCGCTGCGCATGCTCCGTCGTCGTCACCAGCAACGCGTCCGGGGTATCGACCACCACGATGTCCTGAACACCGACCAGACTGATCACGCGGGAGGTCTGGCTGACGAGGATCCCGGTCGCCGCATCCGAGAGGACCCGGGCGCGCGGCCCGAGCACCGCGAGATCGTTCTTGCGACCGTTGGAGATGAGCTTGGTCAACGAGGCGAAGTCCCCCACGTCGTCCCAGTCGAAGTGCCCCGGGATCACCGCCAGGCGACCCTTATCGGCGGCGGGCTCGGCCACGGCGTAGTCGATAGCGATCTTCTTCAGGCGCGGCCACACACGATCAACGGCTGGCCCGCGACGGTCACGGTCGTCCCAGGCCTCGGCGAGCTCGAGCAGTCCGGCATGCAGCTCGGGCTCATTGGCGGCGAGCTCATCGAGAAGCACGCTCGCCTTCGCGATGAACATGCCCGCGTTCCAGAGGAAGGAGCGATCCGCGTAGTACTCCTTGGCCGTGTCGAGGTCGGGCTTCTCGACGAAGCGCTCGACCATCGCGGCCTCCGGGGCGCCCTCGACATCGAGCTCCTCGCCCTTGCGGATGTATCCGAAGCCGACGGACGGCTCCGAGGGCTGGATGCCGATCGTGCAGATGTAGCCGGCGCGGGCCACGGCGACCGCCTGCTGCACCGCGAACTCGAATGTGCGCGTACCGCGGATCACGTGGTCGGCTGCGAAGGAGCCGATGATCACGTCCGGGTCGCGACGATGCAGGATCGCGGCGGCAAGGCCGATCGCGGCCGCCGACTCGCGCGGTTCGGACTCGAGGAAGACGTTCCTATCGGGGATCCCCGGGAGCGCCGCTTCGACGGCGGCGCGATGGGCGCGTCCGGTCACGACCGCGATTCTGTCCGTGCCGGAGAGAGGAGAAAGTCGGTCCCACGTGTCGCGCAGCAAGGAGTTCCCCGAACCGGTCAGGTCGTGGAGGAACTTCGGAGCGTCCGCCCGCGACAGCGGCCACAGCCGGCTTCCGATGCCACCGGCGGGGATCACTGCGTAGAAATGGTCGAACGGGTCGCTCATGCCTCCAGCGTAGCCCGGTGGGAAATCTCGACATCAAGATAGTTAGGCAACCCTTCCTCGTCCAGATCTCGGAACGGGAATAGGATGGGACGCGATCGGGCAGCCCTGTCGTCAGTTCGGACCCCAGGATGCAACCGACCTCGCATCGATCAGGGAGGACGACCGTGTCCGCAGGCACTCGCTTGACACCGTCGATTTCGGAAACCACTTCCAAGGCACCGCGCGGCACCCTCTACCGGGGTCGCGAGGGCATGTGGTCGTGGGTGCTTCATCGCATCACCGGAGTCGCCATCTTCTTCTTCCTGCTGGTCCACGTTCTGGACACAGCACTCATCCGGGTATCCCCCGAGGCGTACAACGCCGTGATCGGAACGTACAAGAACCCGATCATGGCGCTCGGGGAAGTCGTGCTCGTCGCCGGCATCGTGTTCCACGCGATCAACGGCCTGCGCATCATCCTCGTCGACTTCTGGTCGAAGGGTGCACGCTTCCAGCGCCAGCTGTTCTGGGGCGTGCTCGCCGTCTGGGTGATCGTCATGGCCGGCTTCGTGCCCCGCCACCTCATGCTCGCGTTCGCAGGATTCGGAGCCCACTGATGTCTGCTCAGACCGCCGTCGCCCCGGCACGCCGTCGCCGCGGCATCAACCTCGAGAAGTGGGGCTGGGTGTTCATGCGAGCATCCGGCGTCGTGCTGATCGTCCTCATCTTCGGGCACCTGTTCATCAACCTCATGGTCGGTGACGGCATCCACGCCCTCGACTTCGCATTCATCGCCGGCAAGTTCGCCACACCGTTCTGGCAGTGGTGGGACGTGCTGATGCTGTGGCTGGCATTCATCCACGGCGGCAACGGCATGCGCACGATCGTCAACGACTACGTGACGAACGAGAAGGCCCGCAAGGCCCTCGTCTGGGCCATCGGCCTCGCCGCGGCCCTCATGATCGTTCTGGGCACCCTTGTCGTCTTCACCTTCGACCCCTGCCTCGGCGTGACCGAGTCGAGCACGCTCTGGGAGTCGTGCGTCGCCCTGGGTGTCGTCGGAAACTGAGAAAAGAGCAACGAGAAGTGACTACTGAGACGCAGGATTCCGTCGTTCGCGATGGCGTTCACTACCACCAGTTCGACGTCGTCATCGTCGGCGCCGGCGGAGCGGGGATGCGCGCCGCCATCGAGGCCGGTCCCGGCGCGAAGACCGCGGTGATCTCCAAGCTTTACCCGACGCGCTCGCACACCGGTGCGGCGCAGGGCGGTATGGCCGCGGCGCTGGCGAACGTCGAAGAGGACAGCTGGGAGTGGCACACCTTCGACACCGTCAAGGGCGGCGACTACCTCGTCGACCAGGATGCGGCCGAGATCCTCGCGAAGGAGGCCATCGACGCGGTCATCGACCTCGAGAACATGGGCCTGCCCTTCAACCGCACCCCCGAGGGCAAGATCGACCAGCGGCGCTTCGGCGGCCACACCGCCGAGCACGGCAAGACCCCGGTCCGCCGTGCCTGCTATGCCGCCGACCGCACGGGCCACATGATCCTGCAGACGCTGTTCCAGAACTGCGTCAAGCTCGGCATCAACTTCTTCAACGAGTTCTACGTCCTCGACCTCATCACGGTCAAGGACGACGAGGGAAACATCGGCGTCGCCGGTGTCGTCGCCTACGACCTCGCCACCGGCGAGCTCCACGTCTTCCAGGCCAAGTCCGTCGTCTTCGCGACCGGCGGCTTCGGCAAGATCTTCAAGACGACCTCCAACGCGCACACCCTGACGGGCGACGGCGTCGGCATCATCTGGCGCAAGAACCTGCCCCTCGAGGACATGGAGTTCTTCCAGTTCCACCCGACCGGACTCGCCGGTCTCGGCATCCTCCTCACCGAGGGCGCCCGCGGTGAGGGTGCCATCCTGCGCAATGAGTCGGGTGAGCGCTTCATGGAGCGCTACGCCCCCACCATCAAGGACCTCGCACCCCGCGACATCGTCGCGCGGTCCATGGTCCAGGAGGTCCTCGACGGACGAGGCGCCGGTCCGCACAAGGACTACGTCTACCTCGACTGCACCCACCTGGGCGCCGAGGTCCTCGAGACGAAGCTCCCCGACATCACCGAGTTCGCCCGCACCTACCTGGGCGTCGACCCGGTGACCGACCCGGTCCCCGTCATGCCGACCGCGCACTACGCGATGGGCGGCATCCCGACGAACAACGATGCCGAGGTCCTCTCCGACAACAACACCGTCGTGCCGGGCCTCTACGCCGCCGGCGAGTGCGCGTGCGTCTCGGTGCACGGCTCGAACCGCCTCGGCACCAACTCGCTGCTCGACATCAACGTCTTCGGCAAGCGCGCCGGCAACAACGCCGTCGCCTACGCCAAGACGGCCGAGTTCGTCCCGCTGCCGGAGAACCCGGCGGGCTTCGTCAAGGACATGATCGAGAACCTGCGCAACAGCAACGGCACCGAGCGCGTCGCCGTGCTGCGCAAGAAACTCCAGGACGAGATGGACCGCGGCGCCCAGGTGTTCCGCACCCACGAGTCCCTCGAGCACGTTCTCGGCGTCATCGCCGAGCTGCGCGAGCGCTACAAGAACGTCTACGTCGACGACAAGGGCCACCGGTTCAACACCGATCTGCTCGAGGCCGTCGAGCTGGGCTTCCTCCTCGACATCGCCGAGGTCGTCGTCTACGCCGCGCAGAACCGCGAGGAGAGCCGTGGCGGCCACATGCGCGACGACTTCCCCAAGCGCGATGACGAGAACTACATGAAGCACACCATGGCCTACCTGACGGGCGACCCGCACTCGTCGACGCCGTCCGACCACATCAAGCTCGATTGGAAGCCGGTCGTCCAGACCCGCTACCAGCCGATGGAGAGGAAGTACTGAGATGTCCACCGCTGTCGCAGAGACCCCTGCTGCCGCTGACCCGGCCATCCAGTCGTTCCTCGTCACCTTCATCGTGCGCCGCTTCGACCCCGAGGTCGATGAAGAGCCGCGCTGGGTCGACTACGACGTCGAGCTGTTCGCGACCGACCGCGTGCTCGACGCGCTGCACAAGATCAAGTGGGAGGTCGATGGCTCGCTGTCGTTCCGCCGCTCCTGTGCGCACGGCATCTGCGGTTCTGACGCCATGCGCATCAACGGGCGCAACCGTCTCGCCTGCAAGACGCTGATCAAGGACCTCGACATCTCGAAGCCGATCTACGTCGAGGCCATCAAGGGCCTTCCCCTCGAGAAGGACCTCATCGTCGACATGGAGCCGTTCTTCGCCTCCTACCGCGAGGTGCAGCCCTTCCTCGTCGCCAGCTCCACCCCCGAGAAGGGCAAGGAGCGCACGCAGTCGATCGCCGACCGCGCGATCTTCGACGACACGACCAAGTGCATCCTGTGCGCCGCGTGCACCTCGTCCTGCCCCGTCTTCTGGACGGACGGACAGTACTTCGGTCCCGCCGCGATCGTCAACGCGCACCGCTTCATCTTCGACTCCCGCGATGACAACGCCGAGGTCCGCCTCGACATCCTCAACGACAAGGAGGGCGTCTGGCGCTGCCGCACGACCTTCAACTGCTCCGAGGCGTGCCCGCGTGGCATCGAGGTCACCAAGGCGATCGCCGAGGTCAAGCAGGCTGTTCTGCGCGGCCGTCCCTGACACCGCGCCTCCGCTTCACGGACACGCCCCCACCCTGCAATAGGGTGGGGGCGTGTCTGATTCTCCGGGCCCGTCCTCCGAAGCCGGGCGTCTCGATGCCGCAGTCGAGCGCGCCGGCGATCTGACCCGGCGCACGCTCGAACTCTTCCCCGTGCGCGTCTGGCGGCATTTCCTGCAGAACAACGGCTTCCTCCTCGCGGCCGGTGTGAGTTATCAGGCGCTGTTCGCGATCTTCGCCGCCATCTACCTGGCCTTCGCGATCGCCGGGATCTGGCTGGGCGGGAGCCCGGATGCCGTGAATGCGCTCATCGGCGTCATCAACAGCTACATCCCCGATCTCATCAGCAAGGACAGCAAGTTCGCCACTCCCGAGCAAGCGCATGAGATCGCCCGGAGCACGACGAGCGTGCTGACCCTGACGGGTCTGGTCGCTCTCGGCGCAGTCGTGTGGACGGCGATCGGCTGGGTGACCTTCTCCCGGCGCGCGGTCCGGGACATGTTCGGCCTCCCCCCGGACATGCGCAACTTCATCATCTTGAAGGCGCGGGATCTGCTGGCCGCCGTGATCTTCGGCATATCCCTGATCGTCGGAGCCGCACTCAGCTACACCAGCGCCGCGGTGCTGCGCTGGGTACTCCAGATGCTCGGCTGGGATTCCGGCTCCACCAGCCTGAACCTCCTCATCCGGATCGGCACGGTGATCGTGTCGTTCGCGATCATGACTTGCGCCCTGGCGGCCATGGTGCGCTTCCTCACCGGAACAGCGCTGCACTGGCGGACGATCTGGCCCGGAGCGATGCTCGGCGGCGGCGCCATGACGTTCCTGCAGTTCGGCGTCGGCTTCCTCGTCAGCTACACCCCCTCCAATCCGCTTCTGGCGACGTTCGCCATATTCATCGGTCTGCTGCTGTGGTTCCGGGTGATCGGAGTGGTCATGCTCATCGCCGCGGCATGGATCGCCGTGACCGCCCAGGATCGCGACCAGCCTCTCCTGCGCCAGTCGGAGTTCCAGCGCCAGGAGCAGGAGTACCAGGCTCTCGTCGTCGCCGCCCGGATCCGCCTGCGTGATGCGACGGATGCCCGGAGCTCGTCCCCCTGGTTCCGCCACTGGTCGGCGTCGCACGCCGTGCGCTCCGCCGAGAGCGAGCTCGCCGAACTCCTCGACAACCCGCCCCGCCAGACCACCCCCGAGACGGCTTCGCCGCGGCGGTTGCTCACGGAGCTGTTCCGGGGCGAAGGCGGTGTCCGCGCCCCTCGCTAGGCTGGAGGAATGGCTCATCTCCGCGTCGCCTCAGTGAACGTCAACGGCATCCGTGCCGCCGCCCGCAACGGCATGAGCGGTTGGCTCGATGCCGCCGATGTCGACATCCTCACCCTGCAGGAGGTGCGCGCCCAGGACGAACACCTCGAGGCAGCGCTTCCGGGCTGGCACATCATCCACGACGAGGCGACGGCGAAGGGCCGCGCCGGCGTCGCGATCGCCAGCCGCACGCCCGCACTGGCGCACCGCACCGATTTCGGCCCCGATGACTTCGATTCGAAGGGTCGCTGGATCGAGGGCGACTTCCTGCTCGGCGACCGTCCTCTGACCGTCGTGAGCGCGTATGTCCACTCCGGCGAGGCCGAGACCCCCAAGCAGATCGAGAAGTGGAAGTTCCTCGACGCGTTCGGTCCGCGTCTCGCGGAGCTCGGCGCCGACGATGCGCTCGCCGTCGTCACGGGCGATCTGAACGTCGGACACCGCCCCCTCGACATCAAGAATTGGAAGGGCAACGTCAAGAAGTCCGGCTATCTCGCGCGCGAGCGCGCCTACTTCGATCGGTTCCTCACTGCCGCCGGCGAAACGGTCATCGGCCAGGAGGGCATCGGGCGCGGAATGGTCGGCGAGCTCAGTGACACGCGAGTGCACATCTCAGAGACCGATGGTCCCGGTCTCGGCTGGGTCGACGTCGGCCGGCGCTTCCACGGAGAGGTCGAAGGCCCGTACACGTGGTGGTCGATGCGCGGTCAGGCCTTCGACAACGACACCGGCTGGCGGATCGACTACCACCTGGCCACTCCCCCGCTGGCCGAGCGCGTCGTCGACTACCGTGTCGCGCGTGCTGCGAGTTACGCCGAACGGTGGAGCGACCACGCCCCCGTCATCGTCGACTACGCGATCTGAGCGCCCTGCGGCTGTTCCGGTGCGATGCGATGCTCGTATCGGAACCAGCCGCGGTACTCCATGACCGTCCCCAGCAGAGGGTTGCGCATGCGCGCGGTGATCGTGCCTCGAGATCGCGCGCGGTCATATCCGTTCACGACGACGCCGTCGATCCCGAGCAGTCGCGGCAGACGGAGACGGTGTCCGCCGATGCGCGCACGGGTCGATCTCGTCGTCAAGCGCAGGGCGCCGTCCTCCATGACCGTCACGTCGAGGAGGATCTCGAGTCGACCACCATCGCCGACGATGTTGACGAGCGTGCCCGGTTCGCGTCCGAGACGCAGCACATCGTCGAAGCGCTCCAAGCCGCCCCGGAAGCGCAGGGCGCGCGAGGCCGCGAGCACGGGCAGGTCGGAGAGACCCTCCGCCGGGCGCTCGATGATCGTGAACGGGACATCGCGCTCATAGCGCGGAACCAGCAGCCCCGGGCCCATGAACGGCTGGGCGAGCCGCAGCATCCAGCGCCACGGGCTGCCGGCCACCTCGAACACGCCTTCCCCGACCCCGATCTCGCCGCGCGGCGGCCCCTCGACGTATGCACGCACCTCCGGGGCGAGGCGATCAGTCTGGGCGCCGAGCGCGCGCAGGAACACCGAGCGTTCGTGCGTCACTCGCGCCGCTCCTCGCGATAGGGCTTCACGGTCTCCGGGATCGCGGATGCCGGCGGATACGTGCAGGTGAACTCCCCGCGGTAGCCGAACAGCCGCCCGGACCAGCGGTTTCGCACTTCCAGGTCGATGACGAAGCATCCGCGCTCCTCGTCGTAGCGCTCCGTGAGGTCGGCGCGACCGCTCAGGAGCATCGGGAACCGGAACGCTATGGCCCCCTCGTAGAACCTCTGGGAGTGCGAGGTGAGCCGCAGGGAGCCATCCGGCGTGACCGACAGGTCGAGGTCGACGGCGAGGTGCTGATGGGTACCGAGGTAGTCGACGATCCGTCCACCCGCAGCGCTGTAGATCATCGTCGCGTCGAATCGGCGCCGACGCCGGTGGCCGACCCGCATGGTGCGCACGAAGGTGACCGTCTCGCGCCCGAAGCCATCGATGTACGGGAAGTTGTCGATCTGGAAGGGCACATCGCTCGCCCGCTCGGGGAACATGATGTTGCGCAGCGTGCCGAGCCGGAGGAAAGGGCACCGTCCACCAGGGGCCGCGTCGAAGCTCGGTCATGACGCCTCGGCCGATGCATCCGTACCCCGCGTCGACCCCGACGCCGAAACGGCGCTGCAGCTGCGGGTGCAGACGTGTGAAGTCCTCGCCGAGAGCGCGTGCGAAGATGCTCGCCGCGTCGTCATCGTGAGATCTCGCCCAGGCTCACCGGCGCATCGTCCATGACATCTGCCCGCCGCCGCGAGACGGGACGGGACAGGCATCGTCCGGCACGCGGACGCACACGTCGGCCCGGGGGGAGGGCTCGCCACCAGGTGGTCTCCTCCGGGATGATGCCGGACTCGGCCCACAGCCGCAGCCGATCGAGGCTGCGGGCGGTCAGCCACCAGATGAAGGGGCGGATGACGAGCGGATCGAGCAGCTTGCCGAGGATCCCCCACCCCGGTGCGTAGTCATAGCCGGTGAGGAAGCGCACGCCCTCGGCCGTGGGGATGTATCGCCAGTAGCCGCGTCCGGCGCCCAGAGGCGAGAGCCGGTCGTCGCTGTCGAAGACGAGCGCCGATGTGCGCTCCCCTCCGCGGGCGGTCCGCGTGCCCTTCGAGATGCCGGTACCGCGGATCGTGTGCAGGCGCAGATCGAGCTCGTACCGGAATTCCTGCGATCCGTCTGCACGCTCCCGGGTGGGGAGGATCGCCGTGAAGCGCGCGTCCCAGCGCACGTGCGCCGTCGGGTCCTGGGTCAGCTCCCACACCCTTTCCAGCGGTGCGCGCACGAGGATCTCGACATAAAGCGGCGCCGTCGGGCGCCGACGACGGATGCGGGATGCCGGGGACACTGCCCCAGCGTAAGGCATCCGTCTCCCGGGGATGGTGCGGGCCCCTTCGGGAGCGCGCATAGAATCGATGTCGTGACCAAGCCTCGCCTTTACTCCGGAATGCAGCCCTCCGCCGACTCCCTCCAGATCGGCAACTACATCGGGGCGCTCCTCCAGTGGCGCGATCTGCAGGCCTCCTACGACGCCTACTTCTCGGTCGTCGACCTGCACGCCCTGACCGTGGCGCAGGACCCGGCCCAGCTGCGTGAGAAGACCCGCCGCACGGCGGCGCAGTATATCGCGGCGGGCATCGAGCCGTCGCAGTCCACACTGTACGTGCAGTCGCACGTGCGCGCTCACGCCGAGCTGGCGTGGATCCTCTCGACCATCACCGGTTTCGGCGAAGCCGGGCGCATGACGCAGTTCAAGGACAAGTCCTCGCGCTACGGAGCGGATGCCACGAGCGTCGGCCTGTTCACCTATCCGGTGCTCATGGCCGCCGACATCCTGCTCTACCAGACCGATGTCGTCCCGGTCGGCGACGACCAAAAGCAGCACGTCGAACTCACGCGCGACCTCGCCGAGCGCTTCAACTCGCGCTTCGGCGAGACCTTCGTCGTGCCGATGCCGGTCATCCAGAAGGAGACCGCGCGCATCTACGACCTGCAGAACCCGACGTCGAAGATGTCGAAGTCCGCGGAGAGCGAGGCGGGCGTGCTCTGGATGCTGGACGACCCGGCCAAGTCCGCGAAGAAGATCATGCGCGCCGTCACCGACAACGAGGGCGTCGTGCGCTTCGACCGCGAGAACAAGCCCGGCGTCTCCAACCTTCTGACGATCTACGCGGCCCTCACGGGACGCCAGATCGCAGCGATCGAGGACGAATACGCGGGACGCGGCTACGGCGACTTCAAGAAGGGCCTGGCCGAGGTCGTGGTCTCGGAGTTCGAGCCGGTTCGTGCCCGTGCGCTCGAGCTGCTCGATGACCCGGCCGAGCTGGACCGCATCCTCGCGGCGAACGCCGAACGCGCCGACGCGGTCGCCGACGAGACCCTCGCTCGCGTCTATGACCGGGTCGGACTCCTGCGTCGCGTGTGAGCCGCCCGCATAGGATGGAGCCGTGACTGATCCGCAGCTTCCTCCCCCCGGGCCGAGCACTCCCCTGCCTCCGGTGCCGCAGGCGTCCGCCCATCCGCAAGCGCCCGCATACCCGCAGGCGCCAACGGCAGCGCCCGCGTACCCGGCTCCGGGATACCCCGTCGCCCCTCCGTCGAGTCCTGCCGTGCAGGCGCCTCCCGGAGCATACGGGGCCCCCGTGGGCGGCTACGCCCTGGGCGACGGCGCCTACCAGCCGCCGTCCGCACCGGCGAAGAAGTCCCCGATGCCCGGCATCATCGCCCTGCTCCTGGGCGTCATCGCCGTCGTCGTCTCGCCCATCATGGCCAGCATCGCCGGATACCGCATCGGTTTCGGGATGCCGGGTGTGATCGAGGAGGACTACCTCGATATGACCGACGACGTGCTCTATCTGCTCTCGCCCGTGCGCAATGATGTCCTGCTCGGCGAGATCAGCTTCTGGATCGGTACCCTCGCGGGCATCGCCGCCATCATCGTGGGCATCATCGCGATCGTGAAGCGTGCCGGCCGCGGCTGGGCAATCACGGCCCTGGTGCTCGGCGTCATCGCACCGTTCATCTTCTTCCTGATGCTCGCCATCATGCTCGGGATCGGTGCGAGCGCCGGAGCGATCACCTACTACAGCTGAGGCGCCCACCTCGCTCTGATGCGGAAGGCCGGTACGGGATTCCCGTACCGGCCTTCCGCATCATCGGTGACGCCTCGTCACCGCGGCGCGTGATGCTTCTGCTGCGCGGCGAGCAACCCCTCGCCGATGAGCTGCTCGACAGCATCCGCCGCATCCGAGACGAGGATCGCGAGCGTTTCGCGCTCCGCCTTACCGAAGGGCGCCAGCACCCAGTCCGCGGGATCCTGACGCCCCGGGGGGCGCCCGATCCCCACGCGGACGCGGGGGAAATCGGCTGTTCCGACGGCCCGGGCGACGTCGCGGATGCCGTTGTGCCCGCCGTGGCCGCCGCCGACCTTGAGCTTGATGGTGTCGAAGGGGATGTCGAGCTCATCGTGTACGAGCACGATGCGCTCCGCAGGCACCGAATAGAACCGCGACAGCGCCGCCACCGGGGTTCCCGACACGTTCATGAACGAGTTCGGCTTGGCCAGAACCATCTTGTCCCCGCCCGGCCGCATCCAGGTCTCGACGACGCGGGCGCCGCCCTTGTGCTCGCGGAAGCCCTCGTCGCGCCGGGCCGCGAGCTCATCGACGACGAGCTGGCCGACGTTGTGCCGGGTGCTCTCGTAGCGGGGGCCGGGGTTTCCCAGCCCGACGATCAACCAGGTATCGGCCATGGAGGAGGCGCCTTTCGGACGTGGTCGCAGAAACGGGCGGAGCATACGACAGAGGGGACGCGAACCGATCGCGTCCCCTCTGCTCATGATTCGCGTGTGGATTACTCCGCAGCGGGTGCGGCAGCAGCCTCAGCCTCGGCCTCTTCCGAGACCTCGGCGGCCGGAACCGAAACGGCGATGAGTAGCAGCTCGGGCTCGTCGACCAGCGAAGCGCCCTGGGGCAGCACGATGTCGGCGGCGGTGATGTGCGCGCCGTCCTGCAGGCCCTCGACCGAAGCCTCGACGTGCTCGGGGATGTGGGTGGCCTCGACCTCGAGCTTGATCGTGTTCACCTCGACGGTGACGATCGTGCCGGAGAAGGACTCACCGGTCACGGTGACGGGGACCTCGACCTGGACCTTCTCGCCCTTCTTCACGACGAGGAGGTCGATGTGCTCGATGATCTGGCGCACCGGGTCCTTCTGGACGTCCTTGACCAGCGCGAGCTGGCCCTTGCCGTCGATCTCGAGCTCCAGAAGCGCGTTGGCGCGGCGGATGATGAGCGAGACCTGGTGGCCGGGCAGGGCCACGTGGACCGGCTCGGTGCCGTGGCCGTAAAGAACGGCGGGGATCTGGCCAGCGGCGCGCAGACGACGGGCGAAGCCCTTGCCGAACTGCGTGCGGACCTCTGCGATGACCTTGGTGTCGTCAGACATGGTTTCTCCTTCGGGGCACGCGGCGAACATCTCGCCGCGTGGTGGTCTTGGTGGTCGGTGTCCCAGACACAGACGTGCGAAAAAACCAGGGGCTTGATTCGCCGCGTCGATTACGGATGCTGCGTGCGCGCACGTTGCATCCCTCGCCGAGGAACAACTCCATGGTACCGGATCACCCGGTAGGGTGAAACTCAGGCAATCCCCACCCTTTGAGAACTTGGAGTTCCGCATGCTCGATGCAGCTTTCATGTCCCACGCGTTGCTCTGGCTCATCGGCGCCATGTCGGTGTGCGCCACCGTCGTCAGTATCGGCGCGATGTACGCGATGGGCCGCACCGGGTACCGCAAGGACTGACGCGCGCTAACCTGAACACCCCCACTTCTTCACGATCGAGGAGCAGTTTTGCCCGGAGCATCAGCGAACATCGGAGTCGTCGGACTCGCCGTCATGGGGTCGAACCTCGCCCGCAACCTCGCATCCCGCGAGGGGAACACGGTGGCGATCTTCAACCGCAGCTATGAGAAGACCCAGGGCGTGCTCGACGCGCACCCCGAAGCGGGCTTCATCCCGGCGAAGACCTACCAGGAGTTCGCGGACAGCCTGCAGAAGCCGCGCACCGCGATCATCATGGTCAAGGCCGGCGGCCCGACGGATGCGGTGATCGACGCCCTGGTGGAGGTCTTCGAGCCCGGCGACATCATCGTCGACGGCGGCAACGCCTACTTCCCCGACACTATCCGCCGCGAGAAGGCCGTCCGCGAGACGGGCATCAACTTCGTCGGCGCGGGCATCTCCGGCGGTGAGGAGGGCGCCCTGCTGGGCCCCTCGATCATGCCCGGCGGCTCGGACGAGTCCTGGGTCACCCTCGGCCCGATCCTGCGCTCGATCGCCGCGGTCGCCGAGGGCGAGCCCTGCGTCACCCACGTCGGCCACGACGGCGCCGGCCACTTCGTGAAGATGGTCCACAACGGCATCGAGTACGCCGACATGCAGCTCATCGCCGAGGCCTACGACCTCATCCGCCGCGGCACCGGCAAGACCCCCGCCCAGATAGCCGACATCTTCGCCGAGTGGAACACCGGCGAGCTCGAGTCCTATCTGATCGAGATCACCGCCGAGGTGCTCCGCCAGGTCGACGCCGAAACCGGCAAGCCCCTCGTCGACGTCATCCTCGACCAGGCCGGCGCCAAGGGCACCGGCGCGTGGACCGTGCAGACGGCCCTGTCGCTGGGCGTGCCGGTCTCCGGCATCGCCGAGGCCACCTTCGCCCGGTCACTGTCCTCGCACCCCGAACAGCGCGCCGTCGCATCCGCGCTCCCCGGTCCCGACGAGACGTTCACCGTCGACGACGCCGACGCATTCATCGAAGACGTGCGCCTGGCCCTGTACGCGTCGAAGATCGTCGCCTACTCGCAGGGCTTCGACGAGATCCGCGCCGGCGCCGCCGAGTACGACTGGAACATCGACCTGGGCGCGGTCTCGAAGATCTGGCGCGCCGGATGCATCATCCGCGCCCAGTTCCTCAACCGCATCGCCGACGCCTACGCCGCCGACGCCGACCTGCCCGTGCTGATGAGCGCCCCGTACTTCGCCGAGGCCATCACCCGCGCCCAGGCCGCCTGGCGCCGCGTCGTCATCGCCGCGGCCACCGCGGGCATCCCCGCCCCCGCGTTCAGCTCGTCGCTGTCGTACTACGACGGCATCCGCGCCGACCGCCTGCCCGCAGCCCTCGTGCAGGGCCAGCGCGACTTCTTCGGCGCGCACACCTACAAGCGCATCGACAAGGACGGCACCTTCCACACGCTCTGGTCGGGCGACCGCACCGAGATCGAGGCGGAAGACACCCACTGAGCAGCGTTCACCGCGTGAGAAGAAGGCCCCGGCTACGCCGGGGCCTTCTTCCGTGTTCTGAGGAACCGCTCAGCGGGTGATATCGGTGATGGCGCCCTTCGCGAGGTGCAACCGGCGGCTGGCCCGGCGCGCGACAGCGGAGTCGTGCGTGACGACGACCATCGTTATCCCCTCCGCGCACAGCCCCTCCAACAGCACGAGGATCTCATCGCGCATGCTCTCGTCGAGGTTGCCGGTCGGTTCGTCCGCGAGCAGCACCTTCGGCCGCCTCACGATCGCGCGCGCGATCGCAACGCGCTGCTGCTGGCCTCCGGAGAGCTCGGACGGCAGGTGGTCGCCGCGCTCCGCGAGGCCGACGTGCTCAAGGGCCTCGTCGACACGGCGGCGCCGCTCCGGCTTGGACAGGCGCGTGGTCTCCAGTGCCATCTCGACGTTCTCGGCCGCGGTGAGCGTCGGAATGAGGTTGAAGCTCTGGAAGACGAACCCGATCCTCCTCCGCGCGCAGCCGTGTGAGCTCGGCATCCGATGCCTTCGCCAGCTCCGTGCCGCCGAGCGTCAGCGATCCGGACGTCGGCCGGTCGAGCGCGCCCAGCAGCTGCAGCAGCGTCGATTTGCCACCGCCGGTCGGTCCCTGGATGGTGACGAACTCCCCCGCCCAGATGTCGAGGTCGACGCCGGTCAGGGCCCGGACGACCCGGTCCTTCTGGGTGTAGGTGCGGGTCACGCCGGACAGGCGGTACACCGGTTCTGCCGCGATGGTCATACTCTCTTCTTTCGTCCTCATCGTGATCAGGCCACCGATCGCAGTGCCTCGGCGGGGCTCAGTCGGGCCGCGCGCCATCCGCCGAAGACACCGGCGAGCAGACCGCCGAGCACCGCGATGCCGATCGCCGCGAGGAGCACCACAGGCGTGAACGGCGCGCTCAGCACGATGTCCGCAGTGCTTGCGGCCTCGAACCATCCCCCCCGCTGGTCGGAGCGCCGCCGAATCCTCCCGAGCCGCGCGGCATCTCGCCGCCCATGCCCGACGGTGCGGATGCCGCCGCCGAGATCGTCGGGTGCACGATGTTGATGACGACGATCCCGATGACTCCCAGGACGAGACCGCCGATGCCGCCGATGAGGCCCTGCACCATGGGCTCGCCGGCGACCTGGCGCACGACCCGGCCGTTGGACCAGCCGATCGCCTTGAGGGTGCCGAACTCGCGGGTGCGCCGCGAGACGCCCGAGATCGTGAACAGCACGGCCATCAGCAGCGCCACGGCGAGCACGATGATCGAGAGCCACGTGCCGAGGTTCGTGATCATCGATGTCGCGCTCGTCAGCGATCCGGAGACCGTGGAGGCGAGGTCGGACTGCGAGCTGACCGTCGCATCCGGCAGCGCGGTCTCGAGCTCGAACTGCAGCTGATCGATGCCGCATGCCGACTCGGCCTGCACATAGACGGTCGAGACGACATCGTCGACGCCCGCGAGGCTCTGCGCCGTCTGCAGTGGGAAGTAGACGTTCGCAGCGGTGTCCGCGGAGTCGGACGTGGATGCCACGATGCCGACGACCTCGACCTCGGCACCCGCGACGTCGAGCACGTCGCCGACCGCGATCTCCGCGGTCGAGGCGTAGGAGCCATCGACGAGGGCGACGAGGGCCTGGGCGTCATCGGCGTCGAAGGCGCGCCCGTCGGAGACCTCGACGGAGGCGAGCGGACCGATGGCCGTTCCCTCCGGATCAATGCCGAGCACGCTGAACGAGTCGAGCCCGAACGCGCTGCCGCCTGCGCCGTCGGGTCCGCCCTGCGGAGGCTCGCCGCCGCCGGGCATCCCGCCCTCTGCGGGCTGCGAGCCGCCACCGAAGCCGCCGGTGGGCATCTCGCCCGAGAAGGTGGCGTTCGTGAGGCTGAGCGTTGCTGTGGCCCCGCTCACGCCGGGTGTGTCGAGCACGTCGTCGAGAACGGCGGCGTCCAGGGTCGAGCGCATCATCTCGGTCATCAGCTGCGACGAGCTCAGCGTCGTCGTGTCAACGCCGGCTTCACCGGCATCCGCATCGAACTCGAACCGCGGGCCGCCGCCCTCGCCGGGCTCGGTCATCGCTCCGGTGACCGTCAGGTCGGTGCCGACGCCGTACACCGATTCGAGCGCCTGCGCCTGCGCGTCGCGCACTCCGGCCGTCAGCGCCTTGACGATGATCACGAGTGCGATCGCCACCGCGAGCCCGACGGCGAGGATAACCGTCTGCTTCTTGCGGCCGACGAGCTCTCTCCGCAGATATCTTCCGTACACGTCTCTCCTTCGCCCGCGTGTCAGCGGGACGAAGACGACGATATTGACGGCGATTATGGGAAGCAGATGGTGAAGTGATGGGTTTCTTATGAACCTGCTACGGGTCCTCGACGCTCATGCGTGGGACACAGCATCCGATTCACAGATCACGCATAGAAGTCTCCATAGAAGTTTCATAGACGAAGCATCACAATGGACCTCATGAGCCACGATCTGCCCGAACTTCGCCGCCCCGATGGATCTCCGCTGCGCATCCTCGCCGTCGATGACGAGCAGATGCTCACCGACCTTCTGGCGATGGCCCTGCGCATGGAAGGCTGGGAGGTCCGCACGGCGGCATCCGGCATGGAAGCCCTCCAGGTCGCCCGCGAGTTCGAACCCGATGCTCTCGTGCTCGACATCATGATGCCCGATCTCGACGGCATGAGCGTGCTTCGCCGGCTCCGCGAATCCGGCAATCTCGTTCCCGTGCTCTTCCTCACCGCCAAGGACGCCGTCGGCGACCGGATCGCGGGCCTGACCGCCGGCGGCGACGACTACGTCACCAAGCCCTTCAGCCTCGAAGAGGTCATCGCGCGTCTGCGCGCGATCATCCGCCGCACGGGTCTGGCCTCCAGCGACGAGGGGCAGTCGATCCTGCGCGTCGGAGACCTCACCCTCAACGAGGACAGCCACGAGGTCGAGC
Source organism: Microbacterium sp. GXF6406 (assembly GCF_054798215.1). Classification (NCBI taxonomy): domain Bacteria; kingdom Bacillati; phylum Actinomycetota; class Actinomycetes; order Micrococcales; family Microbacteriaceae; genus Microbacterium; species Microbacterium sp. GXF6406. The sequence continues at coordinate 114,059 of NZ_JBSJZH010000006.1, forward strand.
GCGACGGAACCGAGATCGAGCTGACCGCCACCGAGTTCGAACTGCTGCGCTATCTGATGCGCAACGAGCGCCGCGTGCTCTCGAAGGCGCAGATCCTCGACCGCGTCTGGAGCTACGACTTCGGCGGCAAGTCGTCGGTCGTCGAGCTGTACATCTCGTACCTGCGCAAGAAGATCGACGCCGGCCGCACGCCCCTGCTGCACACGGTGCGCGGCGTCGGCTACATGATCAAGGCCCCCCAGTGACCCGGCCGGGGATGCGCGCACCGCTGACCCTGCAGGCACGGCTCATGATCGCCGTGACCGGGTTCGTCTCGCTCATCCTCATCATCGTCGCCGTCATCACCGGCGCGACGCTCAACCAGGCGCTCGAAGGCCAGCTGACCGAGCAGGTGCGCTCCCTCTCCGACCGCACGACGGCGCTGGTGTCCCAGCGCGCGGGCTATGCGATGATCACCAACGAGTCCCTCACCGCCCGCTCCGCCATGGACGGCGTCGCCCCGCCCGCCTCCGGCCTGCTCCTGGCGTTCTGGGTCCCGGATGAGACCGCCGGCGGCACGGCCAGCGGAATCGTGATCGGCGAGGGGGGAGCGCTCAGCGACCTCTCCACCCGGGAGCTGCGCGCCATCGACGCGGCGCTCGCCGGACGCAGCACCGGGTCGATCGCGCTCCCCGGGCACAACGGCGCCTCCTACCAATTGATCGTCACCCAGACGGCGGCGACGAAGTTCTCCCCCGCCATCAACGTCGTCACCGGGCTCCCCCGCGACGGCATCCAGAGCACCCTCGCCCAGCTGTTCACCGTCGTGTCCCTCGCGACACTCGGCGGGCTCATCCTCCTTGCCCTCACGATCACCGTCACGATCCGGATGACCCTGCGACCGCTGCGGGCCGTGGCCGCGACTGCGACGCGCGTCGCGAACCAGCCGCTCGATCGCGGCGAGGTGTCCATCACCGAGCGCGTCCCGGCCGAGGAATCCGACCCGCGCACCGAGATCGGCCTGGTCGGCGCATCGTTGAACACCCTGCTCGACCACGTCGACGAGTCGCTCGCCTCCCGCCAGCGCAACGAGGAGCGCATGCGCCGTTTCGTCGCGGATGCCAGCCACGAGCTGCGCACTCCCCTCGCCTCGATCCGCGGCTACTCCGAGCTCTCGCTGCGCGCACTGCGGCCGACATCGGCCGTCGATGCCGCAGAGAGCACAGAGACCGCGCTCGAGCGCATCCAGGCGCAGTCGCTGCGGATGACGCGTCTGGTCGAAGACCTGCTGCTGCTGGCCCGATTGGACGAGGGCACCGAGCTCGTGCACGGCTCCGTCGACCTCACCAACCTCGCTCTCGAAGGGCTCGCCGATGCCCGTCCGACCGGGCCCGACCACCGCTGGAGCGTCGATGTTCCCGACGAGCCGGTCGTCATCCTCGGCGACGCCGGGCGCCTGCACCAGGTCGTCGCGAACCTGCTCGCCAACGCCCGCACCCACACACCCGCCGGCACGCAGATCACGCTGGGCGTCGGCGCCGAGGACGATCTCGCCGTCATCCGCGTGCACGATGACGGCCCCGGCATCGATCCGCAGGTGCGCGACGCGCTCTTCGCCCGTTTCGCCCGGGGCGACTCCTCGCGTGCCCGTCAGACCGGCGGAACGGGGCTGGGCCTGGCGATCGCCAAGGCCATCGTCGAGGGGCACCGGGGAACCCTGTCCGTGGAATCCGAGCCCGGAGACACGACCTTCACCGTGCGCCTTCCTCTGACGCAGCCGCTCCCCGCACCGCCGGAGGCGTGAGCCGGAGCCGCATGGTGCGCGGTCAGTACCCGGCGAAGGCGTCGGTCGTCAGCGAATGCGCCTTCTGCAGCGCGGGAGCGAGGTCGGCGATGAGTCGCGGCGGTCCCGAGATGAACGTGTGCCGCGCCGCGATGTCGGGGACCACGCGTTCCAGGCCCTCGGCATCCAGGCGCACGCCCTGCGCCCACGACCAGTTGTCGCCAAGGCCCGCCGGCTCGTCTCGGGTGTAGACGACGGCCCGCACGCCTGTCGCCTCCAGCTCCTCGCGGAACGCCAGCTCCGAAACGTCGGAGGCCACGTACACGAGCACGATGTCGCGCTGAACCCCGGCCGATTGCAGCTGGCGAAGCTGCGAGACGAAGGGAGTGACACCGATTCCTGCGGCGACCATGAGCACCGGCGCGTCGCCACGGGGCAGCAGGAAGTCGCCCCAGGTCCCGGTGACGGCCAATGTCGCTCCGGGCTCCGCGGCGGCGAGAGCGCGCTTGTAGGACGACGGATGCTTCTGGTCGCCGTTCTTATAGGCGATGCGCAGCGTCGGCAGGTCCGCGGGCGCCGAGACGATGCTGAACTCGCGGCGCGTTCCCCGGGCATCCGGCCGGTGATGCGGCACATCGAGCTCGAGGTACTGACCCGGCAGGAACTTCAGCCGTCCCTTGGTGCGGAAGGTCAGCTCCTGCACGGTCGGGGTGATGAACTCGCGCTTGTCGAGGCGGAGCCGCACCGAACCGCGCAGCGCGAAGACGAACGCCAGCAGGTTGCCGATGAGCAGTGCGCGCTCCTGGCCGAGGGTGAAGAGACCCGCGATGAGAATCGGCCAGCCGGCGAGCACACCGACGAGCGCCGCCACCGAGTACTGCTGCCAGCGCCGCGGCGGCAGCGTCAGCGGCTCGGACAGCATGAAGATGCCGAGGAACAGGAACGGCGATTGCAGCACCGCGAACGACAGCGCCTCGCCGAGGTCGAACCCCATGCCGAACTGCTGCCCCTGCACGGCCTGGCGCACCACTGAAGTGCCGATCGCGACGAGAAGGAACACCAGCACCACCCGCACCTTCTCGGTGCGCCACAGCACCGCCAGTCCCAGCACGGCCACGGGAAGGGCCAGCGACGGCGTGCCCACCCACCATGAGGCGGAGGTTCCCAGCCATTCGAAGGCGCCGAACGAACCGACGATCGTCACCACCGCGGCTCCGAACGCCGCCGGATTGAGGATGTGACGTCCGCGCCAGGCGATGAGGTACTTCGACAGGCTCGCCAGCGCACCGGCGAGGGCGAGGCCCGTGAAAGCGGCGGCATCCGACCCGGGCCGCATGACGAAGAGCATGATGAGCGTCGTCACCAACGACGATTCCACGCGCCACGGGAGCCGGAGAAGACGCTGCGCGATCGCGTCGACCGCGCAGATGACGACGCCGAGGACGACGAAGGAGTACAGGATCTCCGCGGGTGTCGGGGAGACGATCGCGCCGAGTGCCGACAATGCCAGCGCGATGACGGCGAGCAGCCCCAGCGCGAACAGCACCAGCCGATACATCGATACGGCTCCGAGAACCGCGAGAACACGCTGGCGGGCGGCGGTGAACATACTCATCACAGAGTCAACTCTCCCTCATCAAACCGCCCACCGGGGCGGAATACCTCGATCGGTGCGCTCGCGGACCACTGCGCGCGCCCGTCCGTGCTCATCCGCACCCACTCGACGCCGCGCTCGGCGGCGAAGTCCGCACCGCCGTCGAAGAACAGCGCCGTGGCGACGGCGTCGGCGGTCATGGCATCCGCCCCGATCGCCCAGGTCGCCGCCCAGGTTCGCACCGGCATCCCGGTACGGGCATCGAGGACATGGTGCAGTCCGCTTCCCCAGGCGCGGCGGGTGATCGCGGACGCGCAGATCGCCTGGTCCCGAATCATGGCGACTCCGATCGCGGCGCTCGGATCGAAGGGATGCTCGAGGCCCACGCGCATGTCTTCGCGCACCCGCAGGTCGCCGCCGGCATCGACCGCACGGATCCCCGGGACATCGGCGAGCTCGTCGAAGACACGATCGACCAGGCGGCCCTTGCCCAACGCACCCACATCGAGCAGAGCCGGCGTCGAGACGCTCAGCAGCGGCTCAGCCCACGACACGATGCCGGTCCACTCCGACGGAGCCGGTCGTGGCGTGCCGGGGCGCAAGGAGTAATCGGGGTCGTAGCCGAGCGCGTTCAGGCTCTCGGCCACCAGCGGATTCACCGCACCGTCCGTTGCCCGGGTGAGAGCACGATAGGCGTCGAGCATCGCCGGAGCATCCGGGGGAAGCGCGGCCGTCCCGCCGGAGCGACCGAGCCGGCTCACGAGAGAATCCCTGCGGAACCGCGACCAGGTGCGGTCGAAGTCCTCGATGAGGTCGTTGATGCGCGAGCGCACCGAGTCGTCGAGCGGGTGCTCCGAATCGATCTCCCAGGTCGTGCCGATCGCGTCGAAGCGCCACAGGGGCATGCGCGCTCCTACTGCTCGAGGGCGGCCTGCGCCTTGATCTCCGCCACCGCCGCGTTGAAACCGCCGCTCGTGAGCGACGATCCCGCGACCCGACTGACGTCGATCTCGTCGAGGGGAACCCCCACGACCTCCGTCGCGATGCCCGAGATGAACGCGGCCTGGTACTGCTCGGTCTCCCGTGCTCCCGGATCTCCCGCGACCTCGACGCCCGCGACCAGGTTGTCGGCGATCGTCAACGTCACCGATACCCTCTCGACGTTCTCCGGCGTCTGATACGACCCCTCGGCCGTGTAGGTCCCGTCCGCGTACTCCATGGGCTCCGCGGAGTCGGCCGAGGAATCGGCGCCCGCGCACCCGGTGACGGTCAGAGCGCCGATGACGGCCGCGAGGGCCGCTCCGGAACGCACGGCGGGCGACAGGGTCTGCACGATCATGCTTTCGAGACTATGTCCGCGCGCTATGCGCGGGCTGTGCCCCGGGTCAGGCGTCTCCGCCGAACATGCTCGTGACGGATCCGTCCTCGAACACCTCGTGGATCGCGCGCGCCAGCAGCGGAGCGATCGGAAGAACCGTGAGCGACTCCCAATGACGGGACTCGTTCAGCGGGATCGTGTCCGTCACGACGACCTCATCGATCGCCTCGTCCTGCAGGCGATCGGTGGCCGGATCGCTGAAGATCGCATGGGTCGCGGCGACGATGACCCGGCGCGCGCCGTTGGCCTTCAGCGCCTGCGCTGCCTTGACGATCGTGCCGCCGGTGTCGATCATGTCGTCGACGAGCAGGCAGGTGCGGCCCGCGACGCTTCCGACGATCTCGTGCACGGAGACCTGGTTGGCGACCTTCGGGTCGCGGCGCTTGTGGATGATCGCCAGCGGCGCATCCAGGCTGTCGGACCACGTATCTGCGACGCGGACGCGCCCCATGTCGGGCGAGACGATCGTGAGCGTCTCGCGGTCTTCGGCGGTGAGCGTCTCACGGAAGTGCTCGAGGAGCACGGGCTTGGCGAAGAGGTGGTCGACGGGTCCGTCGAAGAAGCCCTGGATCTGGGCGGCGTGCAGATCGACGCTCATGACGCGGTCCGCGCCGGCGGTCTTGAACAGGTCGGCGACGAGGCGGGCGCTGATCGGCTCGCGCCCGCGGCCCTTCTTGTCCTGGCGGGAGTACGGGAAGTACGGAACCACGAGCGTGATGCGCTTGGCAGAGGCGCGCTTGGCCGCATCGATCATGATGAGCGTCTCGATGAGCGACTCGTTCAGACCTTCACCGAAGGTCTGCACGATGAAGAGATCGGTTCCGCGGATCGACACCTCGAAACGGGCGTAGATCTCGCCGGAGGCGAAGGTGCGGTGCTCGACGGGGGCGACCTGCGTGCCCAGCGCCTGGGCGACGGCCGCGGTCAGCTCGGGGTGCGAGCGGCCACCGGCGACGACCAGGTGCTTCTTGTTCTTGGCGACGAGGCCGGGAGCGACCCCGTTGTCCCGGTCCAGCTCGACGGTCTTCTTCTTGTGCCCCATGGCGTGCCTTTACTCCGCAGCTCGGTTGGCCCGGGATGCCGCCTCTGCGGCGCCAGTCCCGGCTCGGTTCTTCTCGACCCATCCCTCGACATTGCGCTGAGGGGCGACGCTCAAGGCCAGAGCACCAGCGGGGACGTCCTTGCGGACGACCGCTCCCGCTCCGGTCTTCGCACCATCTCCAATCCTAACCGGCGCGACGAACACGTTGTGCGAGCCGGTGTGCACCTCGTCGCCGATCTCGGTGCGGTGCTTGTTGACGTCGTCGTAATTCGCGGTGATCGCACCGGCCCCGAGGTTGACGCGCTCGCCGATCGTCGTGTCGCCGATGTACGACAGGTGCGGCACCTTGCTGCCGGCGCCGATCGTGGAGTTCTTCGTCTCGACGAACGTGCCGATCTTCCCCCCGTCGGAGAGCACCGTGCCGGGACGGATGTAGGCGAAGGGGCCCACCGTCGTGCGCGCCCCGATGACCGCGAGCGTCGCATCCGTGCGCTTGACGACCGCGTCCTCGCCCACCTCGCAGTCGACGAGCGACGTGTCGGGACCGATCACCGCGCCGGACTCGATGACCGTGGCTCCCACGATGTGAGTGTTCGGCAGGATCGTGACATCCGGTGCGAGCTTGGCGTCATCGTCGATCCACGTGGTCGCCGGGTCGATGATCGAGACGCCGTCGCGCTGCCAACGGCGCACGATGCGGGCGTTGAGCACGCGGCCCGCCTCGGCGAGCTGGGCCCGATCGTTCACCCCGAAGGTCGCGGCGGTGTCGGCGGCGATCTCGGCGGCGACCGTGTGCCGTGCCTGACGCAGCAGGCCGATCACGTCGGTGAGGTACAGCTCGCCCTGGGCGTTGTTCTGGTCGAGCTGCGAGAGGAACGAGCGCAGCGCCGATGCCCGGAAGACGTAGACGCCCGCGTTGATCTCGGAGACGGCCGCCTCCTCGGCGGTCGCGTCCTTCTGCTCGACGATGCGCGAGACCGTGCCCGCCTCGTCGCGGATGATGCGCCCGTAGCCGGTCGGGTCGTCGAGGAGCGCGCTGAGGATCGTCGCGGCTGCCTCGGCACGGCGATGACCGGCCAGGAGCGCCTGCAGCGTGTCGGCCTCGAGAAGCGGGACATCGCCGGAGAGCACGAGCACGTCACCCTCGAAATCGGCGGGAAGGGCGTCGACGGCGACCTGGACGGCGCGCCCGGTGCCCGGGATCTCGTCCTGATCGACGATCACGGCGTTCGGGTACTGCGCGGAGATCGCACTGACGACCTGGTCGCGCTCATGGCGCACGACGACCTCGATGTGGTCGGCTTCGAGCACCGTCGCCGTGGTCAGGACGTGGCCGACGAGCGGACGCCCGGCGATGGGATGCAGCACCTTCGGCAGCCGGGACTTCATCCGGGTGCCCTGGCCAGCGGCGAGCACGATGATCGCGAGTCTGTTCTCCGTCATGCTCCGCCGCCAGGACTCGAACCTGAACCTCACAGCTCCAAAGGCTGTCGTGCTGCCATTACACCACGGCGGACCGCAGCCGCAGGGGCTGCCTGACAAGTCTGCCACGTCCGGCGGCGGGCCTCGTGCCGCTGACCGATAATGGGAGCATGAGCGATGCAGATGAGGTCGACCGGATCGTCGGCGCGTGGAACGCCCAGCGCCCCGACCTCGACTTCTCCCCGCTCGAGGTGCTCTCGCGCATGGACCGGCTCTCCAAGCACCTCGATCGAGCCCGCCGCGAGGTGTTCCGCCGCAGCGACATCGAGCACTGGGAGTGGGATGTGCTGTCGGCTCTGCGCCGAGCGGGGGATCCCTTCCAGCTCTCACCCAAGCAGCTCCTGCAGCAGACGCTCGTCTCCAGCGGCACCATGACCAATCGCATCGATCGTCTCGTCGGGCGTCGTTTCGTGCGGCGCGTCTCGGATCCGGGCGACGGCCGCAGCGTGCTGGTCACGCTGACCGATGACGGACGGGTGCGGGTGGATGCGGCGATCACGCGCCTGGTCGATGTCGAGGCCGAACTGCTGCGGGCGCTGTCGCGCGCCGACCGCGAGCGCATGACCACGTTGCTGCGCAAGCTCAGCCTGAGCTTCGATTCCTGAGGTCCGCGACGATGGCGATGCGCTCTCCCCTGCCCGTGCGCGATGGCGTGGGCGCCACACGACTGCATGTGCCGCTGACCGGTCCGTGGCCGACCGTGAGCGCCTATATGGTCGAACGCTTCTTCCACCTGGATCCCGAGACCCTGCTCGCCCGATTCGATGCGGGCGACATCGTCGCCGCCGACGGCTCATCGTTGTCGAGGTTCACGCCCCTCGGCGACGAGGAGTTCGTCTGGTATTACCGGGAGCCGCCCGTCGAGGTCGAGATCCCGTTCGAGATCGAGATCCTGCACCAGGACGACCATCTCGTCGTGATCGACAAGCCGCACTTCCTCCCCTCGACTCCCGCGGGCAAATACCTGCAGAACTCCGCCCTGGTGCGTCTTCGACGTCTGCTCGACAACCCGGATCTCGCACCGATCCACCGGCTCGACCGCGCGACGGCCGGCCTGCTGATGTTCTCGTCACGACCGGCGACCCGCGGCAAGTATCAGATGCTGTTCCAGAACCGTGAAATCGAGAAGGTCTACGAGGCCGTGTCCGCGCGTCCCTCCGGCTGGGACCCGACGGATCTCCCCTGCACCGTGCGCCTGCACATCGAGAAGCTCCGCGGCCAGGTGTGCGTTCAGGTCGATGCCGAGCGCGAGCCGAACTCGGAGACGCTCATCGAGCTGATCTCCACCGACGATGACGTGGTGCACACGCTCCTGCGCCCGCACACCGGCAAGATGCATCAGCTACGGGTCCACCTCGCGAGCATCGGCCTCGGCATCCTGCACGACAACCTCTACCCGATCCTCACGGACGAGAAGCCGGACGACCACGAGCATCCCCTGCAGCTGCTCGCCCGCGAGGTGCGCTTCATCGACCCGATCAGCAGCGAGGAGCGCTCATTCACCACCCGCCGAAGCCTAGGCTTCACGCCGCAGCATTGATCCCGGGCGGGATCAGCCGATCTGCTCGCTGAGCTCCAGCCACTGCATCTCGAGCTCGCCGACCTCGTCCTGCAACGCAGAGATCTTCGCCATCTCGACGCCGAGCCCCTGGTAGTCGGACTGATCGTGATCGGCGAGGGCATTCTTCGCCCGCTCGATCTGCTGCGTCAGCTTCTGGATCTTGCGTTCGATCGCCGAGACCTCCTTCTGCGCGGTGCGCAGCGCGGCGCCCTCCAGGCCGGAGGGCTTTGCCGGAGCATCCGCCGAACGGGGCGCCGACGGCGCGGCGCCGCCTTTCTGCTCGGCCTCGCGCAGACGCAGGTACTCGTCGATGCCGCCCGGCAGGTGCCGGAGTCCGCCACCCATGACGGCGAACTGCTGGTCGGTGACGCGCTCGAGGAAGTAGCGGTCGTGGCTGACGACGAGAAGCGTGCCCGGCCAGGAGTCGAGGAGGTCCTCGATGGCGGCCAGCATGTCGGTGTCCATGTCGTTCGTGGGCTCGTCGAGGATGAGGACGTTCGGCTGATCGAGGAGCACGAGAAGCAGCTGCAGGCGCCGCTGCTGACCACCGGAAAGATCCTTCACCGGCGTCGACAGCTGCGCGGAGGAGAAGCCGAGGCGCTCGAGCAGCTGCCCCGGAGTCAGCGACTGCGCCTTGGATCCGGTGCCGAAGGTGTACTCCGTGCGCAGGCCCTCGATCACCTTGCGCACGGGCTGGTCCCAGTGCGGGAGCAGCTCGTCGATGCGCTGGGTGAGGGTCTTCACCCGTACTGTCGTGCCGCGCTTGACCGTGCCGCTGGTGGGCTGGATGCTGCCCGAGACGAGTCCGAGCAGCGTGGACTTGCCGGCGCCGTTGACGCCGAGGATACCGGTGCGCTCGCCCGGTGCGATGCGCCACTCGACGTCCTTCAGCACCTCGACGCTCGCACCGGTCGATCGGTTCTCGTAGCGGACGCCGACGTCGAGCAGGTCGACGACATCCTTGCCGAGGCGCGAGACCGCCAGCGACTGCAGGGAGGTCTTGTCTCGGATCTCGGGGACATCCGCGATGAGCTCGTTCGCCGCGTCGATGCGGAACTTCGGCTTGGCCGTGCGGGCCGGGGCCCCGCGGCGCAGCCATGCGAGTTCCTTGCGGGCGAGGTTCTGGCGTTTCGCCTCGGTGGCCGCGGCCATCCGGTCGCGCTCCACCCGCTGCAGGATGTAGGCCGCATAACCGCCTTCGAAGGGCTCGACGATGCGGTCGTGCACCTCCCACGTCTCCGTGCAGATCTCATCGAGGAACCAGCGGTCGTGCGTGACGACCATGAACGCGCCGGAGGACGCGGACCAGCGCTTCTTCAGATGGCCGGCGAGCCAGGTGACCGCCTCGACATCGAGGTGGTTGGTCGGCTCGTCCAGGGCGATGACATCCCAGTCCTGCACCAGCAGCGCGGCCAGCGCGACGCGGCGGCGCTGCCCGCCGGAGAGTCCGTCGACCGGAGCATCCCAGTCGAGATCGGCGAGCAGCCCCTGGATGACATCGCGCACCCGCGCATCGCCCGCCCATTCGTATTCGGGCATGTCACCGACCACGGACTGCGCGATCGTGAGGGAGTCGTCGAGGACGTCGGCCTGATCGAGCACGCCGATGCGGGTTCCCGCGCGCACGGTGACACGACCGGCATCCGGCTGCTTTCGCCCGGCGAGCATCGCCAGCAGGCTCGACTTGCCGTCGCCGTTGCGGCCGACGATGCCGATTCGATCGCCCTCCTCAATGCCGAGGGTGACCGAGTCGAAGACGACTTTGGTGGGGTATTCGAGGCGGAGGCCCTCGGCCCCGAGAAGATGTGCAGCCATGTCTCCCCCAGCGTACGCGACGGGCGCGCTGCCCCGGGGCGGGCCGGATCAGACCGAGATGATCCGCGCGCCGGGCACGGGGCCGTGCACGTGCAGCGCTGAGCGCCCGGCGGCCTGCATCTCGCGCTGCAGATACTGGGCGCTCTCCGGCGTCTCGCACAGGAACGCGATCGTCGGGCCCGACCCGGAGACGATCCCGCTGAGGGCACCGGCGCCAAGAGCGGCCGCGAGCGTCTCGTCGAGATCCGGGCGCTCGAGGAGAGCCGCGACCTCGAGATCGTTGTACATGCTCGCCGCCAACGAGTGCGCGTCGCCCGCACGCAGCGCCTGCAGCACCGGCACGGGGACGTCGAGCGACAGCGGCGGATCGTCGGCGAGTGCGCCGCTCTCCGCGCGATGCCGGTCGAGCCTGCCGTAGACGGCGGGCGTCGACAGGCCCTGATCGCTCGTCACCAGCACCCAGTCGAAGCGCCCGTCGGCGAGCGCAGGGTTCAGCTGGTCGCCGCGTCCGGTGCCCACGGCCGTTCCGCCGTGCAGGGCGAAGGGGACATCCGATCCGAGACGCGCCGCCAGCTCATGCAGCTCCTGCGCGGACAGCCCCGTTCCCCACAGCGCGTCACAGGCGACGAGAGCAGCCGCGGCATCCGCAGACCCTCCGCCCATGCCCCCGGCGACCGGAACGCACTTGCGGATGTCGAGGTGCACGCCCCCCGTGAAGCCCGTCGCCGCCGCGAGCATCTTCGCAGCCCGCATCGCGAGGTTCCGATCATCCAGCGGCACATCCGCGGCGTCCGTGCCGCCCGAGACGGAGAGGGAGAATCCCTCGCTCTCCGTCGCGAAGACGTCCTCGTACAGGGAGACGGCCTGGAACACCGTAGCCAACGCGTGATAACCGTCGTCATGACGGGCGCCCACACCGAGGTAGACGTTGATCTTCCCCGGCGCGCGCACATGGATGGTGCCGGGGAAAGCGGCGAGGCTCATGATCTGCTCGTCTCTCTCAGCGGGTCACACGGACGAGGACGGGGCCCACAGGTTCACGTCGATGCCATCGGAGAGCGCATCGATACCCGCGAGCTCTTCGACCGTGAACGCCGGGCCGTGCACAGCGGCGATGTTCTCATCGATCTGCTCGGGACGCGATGCGCCGATGAGCGCCGAGACGACCACCGGGTCGCGCAGCACCCATTGCAGCGCCATCTGCGCCAGGGACTGGCCGCGATCGACGGCGATCTTGTTCAGTCCGCGCAGGATGCGCAGTCCGTCGTCGGAGAGCGGACGCTCCGACAGCGAACGACGCTTCTGCGCCCGCTCGGCCGTGCCGTCGCCGAGGTACTTATCAGTCAGCAGGCCCTGGGCGAGCGGCGTGAAGGCGATCGCCCCGAGTCCCTCGTCGCGCAGGGTGCCGGTGAGCTCCGGCTCGATCCACCGGTTGAGGATCGAGTACGACGGCTGGTGGATGATCAACGGCGTGCCGAGATCCTTCGCGACCGCCGCGGCGGCCGCCGTGCGCTCAGCGCTGTACGAGGAGATTCCGACATACAGGGCTTTGCCCTGGCGCACCAGGGTGTCGAGCGCCGCGACCGTCTCCTCGATCGGCGTCACCGTGTCGACGCGGTGCGAGTAGAAGATGTCGACGTGGTCGAGTCCCATGCGCGCCAGCGACTGCTCGGCGCTCGCGAGGATGTACTTGCGGCTGCCGCGATCTCCGTACGGGCCCGGCCACATGTCGTAGCCGGCCTTCGACGAGATGATCAGCTCATCGCGGTAGGGGCGGAAGTCCTCGGAGAAGACGCGGCCGAAGTTCTTCTCGGCCGAACCGTAGGGCGGGCCGTAGTTGTTGGCCAGATCGAAGTGCGTGATGCCGCGGTCGAAGGCATGGCGCAGGAGCGCCCGCTGGTTGTCCATCGGGATGTTGTCGCCGAAGTTCCACCAGAGCCCGAGCGAGATGGGCGGCAGGTACAGGCCGGATGCGCCGACCTGCCGGTACTCGAACTGCGCGTAACGGTCGTCCTTCGCCGTGTAAGGGCGGTGGATGTCGTGGACATCGGGGCTGAAGCGCGGCGATTCGGTCACGCGTCCAGGTTAGCGCCGAAGCGTCAGCGCGATGCGCACGAAGTCATCGACCGTCAGCTGCTCGCCGCGGGCCGTCGGAGCGACGCCCGCCGACTCGAGAACAGCGGATGCCTCGGCCGCTGTTCCACCGAGAACACCCGCGAGAGCCTGACGGAGCATCTTGCGGCGCTGCTGGAACGCAGCATCCACGATGCGGAAGGTCTCGCGGCGCAGATCCTCGTCGCCGCGCGGCGTCTCATCGCGCTCGAAGGCGACGAGCACGCTGTCGATGTTCGGCACCGGCCAGAACACCTGGCGGGAGATGTTCCCGGCCAGACGCCATGGACCGTACCAGGCGGCCTTCACGCTCGGTGCGCCGTAGACCTTGCTGCCAGGAAGGGCGGCGAGACGCTCGCCGACCTCGGCCTGCACCATGACGACGCCGCGGGCGATGTTCGGGAAGGTCTCCATGAAGTGCAGCAGCACGGGAACGGAGACGTTGTAGGGCAGGTTCGCAACGAGCACGGTCGGGTCGTTCGGCAACTCCGTCACCCGCAGGGCGTCGTGGTCGACGACCGTCAGCGCGCCCTCCGGCACACCGTGATCGAGCGCGGTCTGCGGCA
>NZ_JBSJZH010000006.1:127401-129473 GCF_054798215.1 Microbacterium sp. GXF6406
GGCCGTCACCGACGCGCCGGTCTCGAGGATCGCGAGCGTCAACGACCCGAGGCCCGGACCGACCTCGACGACGCGCTCCCCCGTCTGCACGCGTCCGACGTGCACGATCTTGCGCACGGTGTTCGCATCGACGACGAAGTTCTGGCCGAGTTTCTTCGTCGGAGTGACGTCGAGCTCGGCGGCGAGGGTGCGGATCTCGGAAGCGCCGAGGAGGGTGACGGTCATGCCTCCATTCTCCCCTATGACCAGGAGTGCGCGCGGATGTCCGCCCTCGGCCCGTGTCATGATCGGAGCATGACGAGTGATCCCGCTCCCGCGCCTCGTGGACTGGCCCGTGTCTCGGTCTGGGAGGAGCGCACCGCCTGGCCCCTGTTCGCCGGATCCATCGTTTTTCTCGCCACGCTCACGTGGATCTGAGTCGATGAGCCGCCGGGGCAGCCGCTGCTCTCGCTCGCGCTCGGGACGCTCTCGCTGCTGTGGGCGTGGTTCCTCATCGACTATCTGATCCGTTTGGCCCTCGCCCGAGGATCGCGGCGCGAGTTCGTGCGCACCCGTGCGTTCGATTTGGCGACTCTTCTCCTGCCGTTCCTGCGGCCCTATCTCATCCTCGTGTTCATCTGGCATCTGCCCGTCTTCCACCACGGCAAACCGCGGCTGCAGCGCATCCGCTACGTCGTGACCACCGTGCTGTTCGCGTTCAAGTTCGTGTACACCTCGTCGTACGGGGTGTGGCGGGCCGAACGCCATGCGCCGGGCGCGACGATCGTGAACTTCGGCGATGCGCTGTGGTGGGGGTTCACCACGATCACGTGACTGTGACAGTTTGAAGTGGCCCAGGGGTGTCGCTCTGATCTGGCCCAATGTTCGGCTTTCCGGGGTGGCTGTGTCGGCTTGATCTGGCCCAGCCTTCAACGTGGTCTCGTTGCTATTTCGTGGCGGGAGGGCCAGTTGAGGTCGAGAGTGGATTTGTTTGCCGAGATTCGTCGGACGGCTCGTGTCGAGGAGTTGTCCGTGAACGCGTTGTCGAAGAGATTCCGGGTGCATAGACGCACGGTCCGTCAGGCGTTGGCGTCTCCGGAGCCGCCGGCACGAAAGACGCCGGTGAGGGTCGCGCCGAAGATCGGGCCGTTCAAAGCAGCGATCGATGAGATGCTGCACGCGAATCTGACCGCGCCGCGGAAGCAGCGGCAGACGGTGACGCGGATCCATCACCGCCTGCTGGATGAGCACGGTGCGGATGTCTCATATGCGGCGGTTCGGGACTATGTCGCGAACCGCCGCCCGGAAATCTTGGCGGAGGCGGGCCAGGTGCCAGACGTATTCATCCCGCAGTTGCATGCGCCGGGAGCGGAGGCTGAGGTTGATTTCGGTGAGGTCTGGGTGATCCTGGCGGGGGTGAAGACGAAGTGTCACATGTTCGTATTCCGTCTCTCCCACTCGGGGAAGGCGATCCACCGGGTGTATTCGACGCAGTCGCAGGAAGCGTTCCTGGAGGGGCATATTGATGCGTTCGAGGAGATCGGCGGGATCCCGACCCTACACATCAAATACGACAATTTGACGGCCGCGGTGAAGACGGTGATCTACGGGTCCGACCGTCGGCGAGTGGAGAACGACCGGTGGGTGTTGTTCCGCTCGCATTACGGGTTCGACGCGTTCTACTGCCAGCCCGGGATCGAGGGCGCGCATGAGAAAGGCGGTGTCGAGGGCGACGTCGGCAGGTTCCGACGCACCTGGTTGTCGCCGATGCCCGTGGTCGACACTCTCGCCGAGCTGAACGCGCAGATCCGCCGCTGGGATGCCCGTGACGAGGACCGCCGCGTCGGCCAGCGGCGCACGAAGGTCGGCGATGACTTCGCCACCGAGCGGCCGCTGCTGGGTCCGTTGCCGACAGAGCGGTTCGACCCCGGGTTGGTGCTGCATCCGCGGGTCGACCGGTCCGGGCTGATCACCGTCCGGATGGCGAAGTACTCCGTCCCTGCCCGCCTGATTGGCGGCTCTTCGGACATTCGGTGGGGGTCATGGGGTGAGGCCGCCGGCGGCGAGGAGCATGCGGAGGCGGTAGTTGTCGC
>NZ_JBSJZH010000060.1:0-1111 GCF_054798215.1 Microbacterium sp. GXF6406
TGGCCGTATTCAACCGGTCGTCGCAACGATTGTTTGTTGGGTCGATCGTAGTAGCTCTTCGAAGGCCTCGGCGGGGGTGCGCCAGTCGAGGATCTCTCTCGGGCGGTTGTTGATCGCGTCCGCGACAGCGGTGATCTCCGCCGCGCTCCACCGGGAGAGATCTGTGCCCTTGGGGAAGTACTGGCGTAGGAGTCCGTTGAGGTGCTCGTTGCTGCCGCGCTGCCAGGGGCTTTTCGGATCGGCGAAATAGACCGGCAGCCCGATCTCAGTCGTCAGCAATCGGTGTGCAGAGAGCTCTTTGCCGCGATCCCAGGTCAGCGAACGACGTAATGCCGCCGGCAGTGTGGAGAACGTCGCAGTGAGGGCGTTCTTCGTCGTGATCGCTCCATACCCCGCCAGCGCCGGACCATTTTTCCGTGGTGGAATGATCCCGTATCCAGCCTGACGTGGAAGATGAACGAGCATCGCGAATCGAGTGGTCCGATCCACGAGCGTGGCGATCGCGGAGCGCTTCAACCCGATGATGAGGTCTCCTTCCCAATGCCCGGCGGTCTTGCGATCCGTTGCCTCCTTCGGACGCTTCGATAGCACCGTGTCCTCGGTGACGTGAGCCCACGCCTGCTGCCTGGTCCGTGCCCTTGGCATGCGCTTGGTTCGTCCTCGACGTAGATGCCAGGATCGGTGCCGCTCCAGTCCTCCGCGCGCTTCGACGTAGAGGGCCTGATAGATCGCTTCGTGCGAGATCCGCATCGAAGGATCGCCGGGGAAATCGATCGGTAGCCGTTTGGCGATCTGCCGTGGACTCCATGCCGTCACCCACTCCCGATCCCCGCGATGCGGTTTGTTCTTCCCATCCCAGGCAGGCCCGACCGGCCCGATCCGTGTGCCGTCCGCAGCGAAGAGGCTGCCGCTGAGCTTGTCCTGGACGTAAGTGCGCAGCGCATCGTGGGCGACGAGCTTCGCGGTCTTCGGCCTGCGTGCACGACGCTCCGCATGCCACTGCGCCGTCGACGCCTTGTACTCGAGCCGATACGTACGCGTGGACGCATTGCGCCGCAACTCCCGCGAGATCGTCGATGGCGCACGCCCCAAGCGTCCGGCGATCTCACGC
>NZ_JBSJZH010000061.1:0-1028 GCF_054798215.1 Microbacterium sp. GXF6406
GCAGATGTGGACGCTGACGTGGACGCTGACGTCGATGCAGATGTAGACGCTGACGTGGACGCAGATGTGGACGCTGATGTGGACGCTGACGTCGATGCAGATGTGGACGCTGATGTGGACGCTGATGTGGACGCTGACGTCGATGCAGATGTAGACGCTGACGTGGACGCTGACGTGGACGCTGATGTGGACGCAGATGTGGACGCTGACGTCGATGCAGATGTGGACGCTGATGTGGACGCTGACGTCGATGCAGATGTGGACGCTGACGTGGACGCTGACGTCGATGCAGATGTGGACGCTGATGTGGACGCTGATGTGGACGCTGACGTGGACGCTGACGTCGATGCAGATGTAGACGCTGACGTGGACGCAGATGTGGACGCTGATGTGGACGCTGACGTGGATGCAGATGTGGACGCTGATGTGGACGCTGACGTCGATGCAGATGTGGACGCAGACGTTGATGCTGATGTGGACGCTGACGTGGACGCAGATGTGGACGCTGACGTGGATGCAGATGTGGACGCTGACGTGGATGCAGATGTGGACGCTGACGTGGACGCAGATGTGGACGCTGACGTGGACGCTGACGTCGATGCAGATGTAGACGCTGACGTGGACGCAGATGTGGACGCTGATGTGGACGCTGACGTCGATGCAGATGTGGACGCTGATGTGGACGCTGACGTGGACGCTGACGTCGATGCAGATGTGGACGCTGACGTGGACGCTGACGTGGATGCAGATGTGGACGCTGACGTGGACGCAGATGTGGACGCTGACGTGGATGCAGATGTGGACGCTGACGTGGACGCAGATGTGGACGCTGATGTGGATGCAGATGTGGACGCTGACGTGGACGCAGATGTGGACGCTGACGTTGATGCAGATGTGGACGCTGACGTCGATGCAGATGTAGACGCTGACGTGGACGCAGATGTGGACGCTGACGTGGACGCTGACGTCGATGCAGATGTAGACGCTGACGTGGACGCAGATGTGGACGCTGACGTGGACGCTGACGT
>NZ_JBSJZH010000062.1:0-1013 GCF_054798215.1 Microbacterium sp. GXF6406
GAGTTGAAGAAGCGGATCCGTCTTCTCGAGCAGGAGAACGAGGTCCTCAGGAAAGCCGCGGCATATCTGTCGCAGGCCAACCTGAAACTCGGTGGCTCCCCAAAATGACATACCCGCTCGTATCTGAGCTCGCCGACGCGGGGATCCCCGTGACGGTGTCGTGCCGGGTCCTCAAGCTCGCCAGACAGCCCTACTACCGATGGCGGAACGACCCTGTCCGTAGCGCCGACGTGCTGCGCGCGTATCGGATCAACGCGCTTCACGGCGCTCACGCGGAGGACCCGACGTTCGGCTACCGATACCTGGCCGATGAAGCCCGCCGGGCCGGCTGGCGGATGAGCAGGCGCACGGCGTGGAAGCTGTGCTCGCAAGCGGGGATCCTCTCGTCCGCGCAGCGTCGCCGGCGTGGGAAGGGCAAGAAGGCTGGCCCGCCGGTGTTCGACGATCATGTGCAGCGGGTGTTCCGCGCTGATGCCCCGAACCGGGTCTGGCTCACGGATATCACGGAACATTGGACGAGCGAAGGCAAGCTCTACTGTTGCGCGATCAAGGACGTCCACTCCAACCGGATCGTGGGCTACTCGATCAGCGACCGGATGGCCGCGAAGCTCGCCGTCGACGCGCTCCGAAACGCCGTCACCCGTCGCGCCGACGTTGCCGGATGCATCCTGCACGCAGACAGAGGCAGTCAGTTTCGAAGCAGAGCCATGGCCCGCGAACTCCGCCGACACGACATGGTCGGATCGATGGGCCGTGTCGGCGCCGCCGGAGATAACGCCGCTATGGAGAGCTTCTGGTCGCTCGTTCAAACGAATGTGCTCAACCAGCAGCGATGGGCGACGCGTCAGGAGCTGCGGCTGGCCATCGTCGTCTGGATCGAGCGGAAGTATCACCGGCAGCGGGCACAGGACGCGCTCGGCGGGTTGACTCCGATCGAGTTCGAGGCGAAACTAACCGAGCCGCTCACCCTCGCGGCCTAAACCCAACCTGTCACCGATCCGTTCCTCACGCCC
>NZ_JBSJZH010000063.1:0-985 GCF_054798215.1 Microbacterium sp. GXF6406
CTAGGGCATGTCTCCCAATAGGGCTGCCCAGGTGAGGGCAGCGTGGAGGACTGCGGCGGCGCGGTAGGTGATGGCGAGCTTGTCATAGCGGGTCGCGATGCCGCGCCATTGCTTGACCAGAGCGAAGGACCGCTCCACGACGTTGCGGTCCTTGTAGGCGTCTTCATCGAAGGCCGGTGGCCGACCACCGTTGCGTCCCTTGCGTTTCCGGGCGGCGATCTGGTCGCTCTTCTCCGGTATCACGGCGCGGATGCCGCGGTCGCGGAGCATCCGCCGGTTCACTCCGCTGGCGTATGCCTTGTCGGCCAGGACAGCATCGGGTCGGGTGCGCGGTCTTCCGCCGCTGAGTCGGGGCACCCGGATGTTGTCCAGGATCTGTTCGAGCATCGCCCCGTCGTTGCGTTGCCCGCCGGTGATCACGATCGCCAACGGCAGCCCGTTGCCGTCCACGGCATGGTGGATCTTCGTCGTCAGCCCGCCGCGGGAGCGGCCGATGCCGTGACCGTCAGGTTCGATCTCATCCAGCGGCAGATTCTTGTGATTCGAGAACGCCCCCTGTGTCCTGGTCGGGGCGGGTGGTGTTCGTCGCGTGTTGATGGGCACGCGCGATCGTCGCGTCGACCGACACGTCCCAATCGATCAGCCCTTCGGCGTCAGCCTGAGCGAGTAGTGCCTGCAACACGCGATCCCAAGTGCCGTCGCCGGCATAGCGGCGGTGCCGCTTCCACACGGTCTGCCAGGGACCGAACTCTTCCCGCGGCACGTCACGCCATGGCGTCGAGGTACGGAACCGGTAGATGATCCCATCGACGACGCGACGATCATCACCGAATGGATGGCCGCGTCGTCCCGCGTTCGACGGCAGCAACGGCGCGATCAACGCCCACTGCGCGTCCGTCAACCGACGAGTGCGAGAGTCCAGAACAGAAGTCACCCACCCACAATCGCGCGTCAATCACGAACCATATGGGAGACACGCCCTAGC
>NZ_JBSJZH010000064.1:0-969 GCF_054798215.1 Microbacterium sp. GXF6406
CTATGCTGTCCAAGCCGACCACGATCAGCTGGTGGGAATCAAATAGCGCGAGTCTCCATCAGACCCAGGGCGCTTCATCAGGACAGAAACTACTGGCTTGCATGGTCCCTCTGCAATATCTTCCAAGGTGCATCGTTGAACGACTTGACCTATAGCCCTCTGCACCGACGTGGTACTGTCACCATGGGAGCCCAGGATGCTGTAGTGCTTGCGAACCAGTTTTTGAGACCTAGTAGTTGGGGTGAGATGGACAACGAACCGGCGGTCAGGGAAGAGGCTCTCGGCGCAGCACCGGGCTGGGTGATTGCGGCGTACGGGTTGTTCGCCGGAGTCATTGTGTGGTCGCCGTTGACAGGATCGGCCGTGCAGACGGCCATCATCACCGGGTTCTGCGGCGTAGCGATGTCATTCCTCGCGCCGCACACGAAGGAGATCTCCGGGATTAGAGGGCCTGTCCTGCCGCTCGCCCTGGTGACGATAGGTTTTGTCGGCCTCTTCGCCCTCTCTGTCTGGGGTGTTGTGGCGGACACAGTTTGGGTTTCGTGGTGTGCTGCCGTGGTCGCTGGTGTCGTGGTGTCAGCGGCACTGCTCCTTTCGGACCGCCGGTCAAGAAGGCTCGAGCGCGAACTTCCGGCCGAGCCAGCGCCTCTATAGCCAAAGGTCCCGCTCGGTCACGGTCGGCAGTTCGTGCGCTGATGGACACGAACGAGCGCTACCCGCACATGTCGATTCTGTATGTGACCGACGAATGCAGCGGCGCTCATCGCGCGAGGCTGACGGAAGTGGTAGCCCCGCCTTCTGCCGGGCTGCAGTAACGGTGTTCGTTTGCGTCCCCCGTGCCCTCATGGGGTGCCGCCACAGGGCGGCTGAGATCACACCCGTCGAACCTGATCTAGGCCGTGTTGATCAAGTCTGATTTGATCCAGATCAGCGTGGCGGCGAGGCTGACGGCGGCGCGGTAGCTGCGCA
>NZ_JBSJZH010000065.1:0-969 GCF_054798215.1 Microbacterium sp. GXF6406
TCGCCATCACCTACCGCGCCGCCGCAGTCCTCCACGCTGCCCTCACCTGGGCAGCCCTATTGGGAGACATGCCCTAGTGACCGGTGTCTCGCTGCTCTATGTCATCACCACCATCAGCAAGGGCGACCGCGACGAGTTCATCCAGCGCGCAGCCCCATATGAAGGACTCAGACTCCCCGAAGCGACAACCTCAGACTGATCCAACGGTCCCGCCACGGTGGCGGCACCGACGGATCAGGGGTTTTGCTATTTCGGAGTGAACCGGCTCATCGCAGATGAGGGCGTAGGTGCTTCCTGAACCCGCCGGTTTCGAGTAGCGATCGGGTGATGTAGTTCGTCGAGTTCCGGAACCCCAAAGCCGAACCGCGGAGGTGCTCGGTACCTCATTTCGTCTCTCAAGACGTAGGTACGTTTACCTCCCCACGGGTCGCCGCGCTCAGGGCTGCACAGTGACGGTCACCTCCCCTGGGCCACCGCACTGCTCGCTACTGCCGACACGCACCCACTCCGCCGTGATCTCCGCCTCGGAAATGCAAGGTGCCGTCGCGGGTGAGCGTACGCACCGTGAAGCGCTCCAGCCGCGTCATGCCGACCGAGAACGTCCACGAGTCCCCGTCCTGACCTTCGACCGAGGCGAACCCGAGCGGCCCCGCCATGTCCACGTCCTCAGTCGGGGCGCAGCCCTCGTCGGTGCAGATCTGCACCTGATCGACGGCCGAGGTGTCACCGTCGAGCTGGATGACGATGGTGTTCGCGCGGCCCGCTCACCGGGCACGCGAACGGGACACAGCCCGTCAGATCCATCGCGGTCACCGGCCCGGCCACGGCCGCGATCCCCGCCCGCCGTCTCCTCGTCATCCTCACCAAGCCCGCACCATCCGATCCTGCTTCCTGAGTATTTGGAGTCGTGAGCGCCACTGATTATTGCGGTTGCGCGCCGCTCGATATTCACTCTCAGGGCCACCGGTA
>NZ_JBSJZH010000066.1:0-947 GCF_054798215.1 Microbacterium sp. GXF6406
CTAGGCCGTGTTGATCAAGTGGATTTGGCGTCGCGTGGGTGACTCTTGAACGGTGATGCGACACGAGATCTCTGATGAGGTGTGGTCTGTGATGGAGCCGCTGATGCCGACGGTGAGCGGACGGTCGCGTCCATGGACGGATCACCGACTCGCTGTCGAGGGCATGGCGTGGAAGTACCGGACCGGCGCCCCGTGGCGGGACGTGCCGGAGAGGTTCGGGAAGTGGAACTCGATCTACAAGCGGTTCAACCGATGGGCCGAGGACGGCACCTGGGAGCGACTGCTCGCCGAGGTGCAGAAGCAGGCCGACGCCGCCGGGAAGATCGAGTGGGTGGTTTCGATCGACTCGACCATCGCGCGAGTGCATCAGCACGGCGCCACACTCCCGCGGGACACAGGGGGCTCTGCCGAATCACAAGAATCCGTGGTTCGAGCCGCCTGATCACGGCATCGGCCGCTCCCGCGGCGGGCTGACAACGAAGCTGCACCTTGTCTGCGATGGTCGTGGCAGACCGTTGGGCATGATGATCACTGGCGGGAACGTCAATGACACCACCATGATGACCGCGACGCTCGAGGACATCCGCGTCCCCCGCCTTGGGAAAGGCCGGCCCCGCACTCGCCCCAACCGAGTGCTCGCCGACAAGGGATACCCGTCGAAGGCGAACCGAGCATGGCTCCGCGACCGAGGTATCGCCGCGACCATCCCCGAGCGTGACGACCAGATCGCGCACCGCCGAAAGAAGTCAGGCCGACCGATCGACTTCGGCGACCAGCAGCAGGAGCGCTACAAGGGGCGCAACGTCGTCGAACGCTGCTTCAACAAGCTCAAGCAGTGGCGCGGCATCGCGATGCGATCCGACAAGCTCGTGCGCAGCTACCGCGCCGCCGTCAGCCTCGCCGCCACGCTGATCTGGATCAAATCAGACTTGATCAACACGGCCTAG
>NZ_JBSJZH010000067.1:0-945 GCF_054798215.1 Microbacterium sp. GXF6406
CTAGGGCGTGTCTGATAAATTGTTCGGGGTCGGGCTGAGAGTCTGGGATGGTGTCGCGATTCCAGTTGCTGTCGGATGCCCAGTGGTCGTTGATCGAGGGGATGCTTCCGCGTCCGACGGGTAGGCAGGGGCGCCCGTTCTCGGACGCGCGGACGATGCTTGAGGGCATCATCTACCGGTACCGGTGCGGGATCGCGTGGCGGGATCTGCCTGAGTCTTTCGGCCCGTGGCAGACGGTGTGGACCTGGCATCACCGGATGGCGACGGACGGCACCTGGGACAGAGTGCTCGCGAAGCTCACCGCCAGCGCGGACGCTGCCGGGATCGTGGACTGGTCCCTGTCAGTGGACTCCACGATTGCTCGGGCGCACCAGCACGCGACGAACACGACCCGCACCACAGGGGGCTGGATCGAATTACACGAATCTGCTCGAAGAGCCGCCTGACCACGGCATCGGCCGCTCCCGCGGCGGGCTCTCGACGAAGATTCACCAGCTCGTCGACGGGAACGGGCTGCCGCTGGTGACGCTGATCACGCCGGGGCAGGCCGGCGACTCACCCATGTTCCTCCCCCTGCTGGCGCGCCTGCGCGTCGCGCGCGACGTGGGTCGGCCGCGCACGAGACCGGACGCGGTCCGCGGTGACAAGGCATACTCGTCCCGCGCGATCCGCGGGCACCTCCGCGCCCGCGGAATCAGAGCCGTCATCCCCGAACCCGACGACCAGAAGGGCCACCGCAAACGGCGCGGATCGCGCGGTGGCAGGCCCGTCGGGCTCGATGCCTCCGACTACAGGAACCGCAACGTGATCGAACGCCGGTTCTGCGACGTCAAGCAGTGGCGCGGCCTCGCCACTCGCTACGACAAACACGCGATCGTCTACCGCGCCGCGGTCCTCATCCACGCCGCAATCGCGTGGACCCAACAATTATCAGACACGCCCTAG
>NZ_JBSJZH010000068.1:0-808 GCF_054798215.1 Microbacterium sp. GXF6406
AGCTTCGGCAGTGGTCACCCCAGCGACGTGACCGCCGTCAATATCTGCTTGCTTGACCCACATCCGCACGGACTCGATCCCGTATCCGAGCTGCAACGCCACACGCTGCACCGTCCCGTGATCGGTCCCGAGCTCTGCACGCAACGTCCGCACCATCCGGACCGCAGCAGCTTTCTCCTCTGTCGAATACCGACGCGTCGTCGGCTTCCCTGATGTCTGCTCTTTCGGCATAACCCCATCCTCGTTTCCAAGGTCAGGAGTCTCCAACAAAACCAGAGCGCTTCAAACGTCACAGACCGACACCGCGCGGCCGCCGGTGCGATCCACACCGACTATGTCGGCCGTCGGGCGACGTCTCGGAAGTAGCCTCGCTTCTAGCCGCGACTCGGCGTAAAGTATCCCTCTTATACCAAACGCGAATCGGGCCCGTCCCTACGTTGTCACCGTCCATCCCGACGGGCGGTGGTGGCACATCAGAGTTCCAGAACTCAACACCGTCTCGCAGGCGCTGGCGCTGCAAGAAGTGCCGAGTCAAGCTCGCGATCTCATCAGCGTCTGGCTCGATACCCGCCCGGACACGGTGCGTTTCATCGTGAAGCGAAGGAGTGGCCTACGTCCGGGATGGGCTGCATCGTGAACCAACGCCGAACTCATGCGCGGAGTGCACGCGACGGCCCAGCCGAAAACGATCGTTTACGGCGCAGTCCCGTCATGTGCTCCGGGAACCACGCCTGTGACCGTCGGCAGTCGGTGGCCTTGTTTTCGTAACACTAAATGGCAGTCTGTTAGGTGCCGATGACGAGAGTAC
>NZ_JBSJZH010000069.1:0-772 GCF_054798215.1 Microbacterium sp. GXF6406
ATCCGACAGCAACTGGAATCGCGACACCATCCCAGACTCTCAGCCCGACCCCGAACAATTTATCAGACACGCCCTAGCCCGGCCGACCCCGGGCTGATCCACTTCACCTCACAACACACCGTCGCCGACCAGACTCCGGAGCCCCACCCTCATGACAACCATCGACCTCACCGAAGACGCATTCTCGGCGGCCATCACCGACCATCCCATCGTGCTGGTCGACTTCTGGGCCGCCTGGTGCGGACCATGCCGCAGCTTCGCTCCCGTCTTCAAGGCCGCGTCCGCCGAGCATCCCGACATCCTGTTCGCCAAGGTCGACACCGAGGCCCAGGCATCCCTGGCCGCCGCCGCACAGATCACCTCCATCCCCACGCTAATGGGCTTCAAAGACGGCATCCTGGTCTACTCCCAGCCCGGAGCGCTCCCGGCCAAAGCGCTACACGAACTGATCGGCAAAATCCGCGACCTAGACATGGACCACGTGCGCGCGCAAATGCAGGAGTCCGACCCTCGCTAGAACAGGGAGCGCACCATTTCCGGGCTCAGAGTCGAGACATCAGCCGCCACGCGGACGCGGGCGTCCGAGCCTGCGCCCTTGCCGCTATGGGCCGCGATGCCAGTCGCCGGCGTGGCCGGGCTCGCGATGGATACGGCGTTCCCCTCACTCGGGTGGTGGCCGCTGGCGTTCGTCTCGGGGGTCTGCTGAGGCTTTGGTTGAGTCCGGGGTTTATGCCGCCAGGGCGACGGCTTCCATCATTATGGTCTCGAGTTC